>JAQVGR010000114.1 GCA_028696635.1 Candidatus Krumholzibacteriia bacterium
CACGTCCACGCGCCCGCCGGGACGCACGACATTCTCGGTCCGTCCCGTCGTCGGGGCGTCGACCGCCACGACGAGATCGTATTCGAAGCCTCGCACGAGCTCGACGGGCGCGAGCAGGCCGGAGCCGGGCATGCGGTCGAAGAGCTCCGAGCGCTCGCCCGGCGCGTAGCACCGGACCTCCTTGCCCATCCCCTCGAGCAGCAGCCCGATGGCGAGCATCGAGCCGATGCAGTCACCGTCCGGATCGACGTGCCCGATGACGAGGACCGAGCGGTTCCGCTCGAACAGCTCGAGCACGCGCCGGAATTCCGCTTCGTACACCCTCGCGCTCACCGGTCTCCCTCCCCGCCGTCCTCGTTCCCGGGGCGGCCCTCCTCGTCGGCGCGGATCGAATCGATCAGCTCCTCGATATGCATCGCGCGGTCGAGGGAGGCGTCGTATATGAAGATGAGCTCCGGTATCACCCGCAGCCGCACGGCGCGTTTCACCTGGCCGCGCAGGTATCCCCGGCAGCTGGCCAATCCCGCCGCCGCGGCTTCGGCGTCGGCCGCGCCGCCGCCGATGAGGTTGTAGAATATCTTCGCCGTCGAACAGTCCCTCGAGAGCTCCACGCGGAGGATCGACACGTCGCCGACCCGCGGGTCCTTGACCCGCCGAACGAGCAGCTCCGCGATGAGCTGCCGGATCGTCTCCACCATGCGCCCCCGACTTCTGTCGCTCATAGCCGCCTCTCTCCGCCGTTCAAAGCCTCTCCCGCTCGCATTCGACGACCTCTATCCGCGCGTCCCGCTCGAGAAAATTGACGATCGACTGGATCGTCGCGTCCGCCCCTCGTCCCGTCCCGGCGACCGTGACGAGGCTCAGCTCGGTCATCTGCCACTTGTCCTGATATCCGCTCTCGCAGAGCGCCACGTTGAAGCCGCTCCGCAGCCGGTCCTTGAGGCTCTTCAGAACGAACCGCTTGTGCTTGAGGGAATGGCAGTCGGGCAGGCGCAGCCGGACCCTGAGGCACGCCACGATCATGGGGGCCTCCCGTTCAGTCGATAGTCCTGTGCTTCTCCTCCTCGACGTAGATCTCCAGGATGTCCCCCTCGAGGATGCCGGGAAATCCCTCCACCTCGATGCCGCACTCGAACCCCGCCTGGACCTCCCTGACGTCGTCCTTGAATCGCTTGAGCGAGTTGATCGTGCCCTGATGGACGACTTCGCCGTCCCTCCTGACCCTCACGAGCGCGTTGCGCCGCACCAGGCCGGAGGTGACGTACGAGCCCGCGATTGTGCCGATGCGCGACATCTCGAAGACCTGCCGCACCTGCGCCTCTCCGAGCGGCTTCTCGACGATCTCCGGCTCGAGCAGCCCCGACATGGCCGCCTTGACGTCGTCGAGGACCTGGTAGATCACATCGTAGAACCGCACGTCGACCTTCTCCGACCGGGCGAGCTGCTGGGCCTGCGGGGCGATCGGCACGTTGAATCCGATCACGACGGCGTTCGACGCCGAGGCGAGCAGGATATCGCTCTCGTTTATCATGCCCACGGCGCGCTGCAACACGTTCACCCGAACCTCGTCCGTGCCGAGCGCATCGAGGTTGTCGGCGAGCGCCTCCGCCGATCCGTCCGTATCGGCGCGCAGGATCAGGTTGAGCTCCTTCGCCGCGCCCTCCTGTATTTGACGGTAGAGGTCCTCGAGGGACATCCGCTGGCCGGTTCTTATGTCCTTCTCCCTGGCGAACTGCCGGCGCTTGCCCGATATCTCCTTCGCCGTCTTCTCGTCGTCGACCTGGTAGAACGCGTCACCGGCCTGCGGCACGCCTGTGCAGCCGAGGACCACGACGGGGTAAGCGGGCGGGGCCGCGTCGATCTTCGAGCCCCGCTCGTTGAGCAGCGCCCTGACGCGGCCGAAATGGTTGCCCGTGATGAAGATGTCGCCGACCCTGAGCGTTCCCTGCTGGATCAGCACGGTGACGACGTTTCCCCTGCCCTCTTCCTTGCGCGCCTCGATCACGACTCCCCGCACGTCGGCCCCGGGATCCGCCTGGAGCTCCATCATCTCCGCCTGGAGCAGGATCATCTCGAGCAGATGCTCGACGCCCTCGCCGGTCTTCGCCGAGATCAGGTCGCCCATGACGTTGCCGCCGTATTCCTCGAGGACGATGTTCTGCTGGAGCAGCTCCCGCTTGACCTTCTCGATATCCGCGTTGGGCAGGTCGATCTTGTTTATCGCGACGATGATCGGCACGTCGGCGGCCCGCGCGTGGTTGATCGCCTCTATCGTCTGCGGCATGACGCCGTCGTCGGCGGCGACGATCAGGACGACGATATCAGTCGACCGGGCGCCGCGGGACCGCATGGCGGTGAAAGCCTTGTGGCCGGGAGTGTCTATGAAGGTGATCGTTCTCCCCTTCACCTCGACCTCGTAGGCCCCGATGTGCTGGGTGATCCCGCCCTTCTCGCCGGCGATGATGTTGCTGCGCCGGATGTTGTCGAGCAGCGACGTCTTGCCGTGATCGACGTGCCCCATGATCGTGACCACGGGGGGGCGCGCCGCGAGCCGCTCGGCGGCGATCTCCTTCTTCCTCGCCAGCATGTCCTGGCCGTAGGCCGTCACGAACTTCACGGCGTGGCCGTATTCGTCGGCGATCATCTCGATCGTGTCCGAATCGAGCCGCTGGTTGATCGATACCATCAGCCCGAGCGCGAGGCACCGCTGGATGATCTCCGCCGGGTCGATGCCGAGCTTCTCGGCGAGGTCGGCCACGGTCGAGTACTCGGGAAGCTTTACGATGTCCTTCTCTTCGGCGACCTCGACGACGTCTTCCTTGCGCTTGCGGCGCCGCGATTTTCTGGCGACCTCGAGCTTGGCCAGGGTGCGCTTGACGCTCTCCTTGACGGCCTTCTGGTCGGCCTCGGCGCGCTTGGCGCCCTTCTTCGGTTTCTTCCCCCTGGTCTTGCGGTCCGCCCTGGCGGGAGGCGCCGGAGCGCCCTTCTGCGGGGCGCCCTTCTGCGGGGCGCCCTTCTGCGGAGCGCCCTTCTGCGGAGCGCCCTTCTGCGGAGCGCCCTTCTGCGGGGCCCTGCCGGTCCCCTTCTCGACGGGCTTGCCCTCGCCCTTCTTTCTGACCTCCCGGGATGTCGCCGCCCTGACACGCTTGAGATGCTGCTCGATGAGCATCACGACCTTGTCGTCGATCGTGCTCATGTGGCTCTTGACCGTGATCCCCTCCTTGACGAGGATCTTCCGGAGCGCCTCGCTCGATATCTCGTACTTGCGGGCAAGCTCGTATACGCGGACTTTCGCCACAGGGCCTCAACTCCCTTCGAGTCTCGATATGTCAGTCTGTGTCGGGCCGGTCGGCCTTCCCGTCCGACTCGTCTTCCTCGATATCAGCGATATCAGCGATATCGGCAGGTCCGTCCTCTTCCCCGGACTCTTCCTCGTCCACGCCCGCTTCGCCGCCCTCGTCCACTCCGCCGTCTTCGTCCTCTTCGTCGTCTTCGTCCCCGTCCTCGCCGCCCGCCTCCTCTTCCTCCCCTTCCTCTTCATCCTCGCCCGGCTCGGGCAGATCCTTGAACAGCGTCTCCTCGGTCAGTTCGACCTCTTCGGGCTTCTTCTCCGGTTCGGGGGCGAGGGCTTCCTCGTCGAAGAGCTCCTCGGTGACCGCCTCTTCCGCCTTCTCCTTGTCTATGAGCTCCCTGAGCGCCCGGTCGAGCTCGATCATCGTCTCGGACGCGGTGAGCTTGAGCTTTTCGGCCGTCTTCGGGCCGATCCCCTCGAGCTCGAGCAGCTCCTCCAGAGGAGTCTTGTAGAGCTTCTGGACGGTGAGGATGCCGATGCCCCTGAGCTTCTGGGCTATCTTCGGGGTGACGCCGTACATGTCGGCGATATCCATCTGCAGGCGCGCCTCGAGACGGTCGCGCCGCTCGATCTCGCGCACCGTTGTCAGCTCTATCTTCCAGCCGGTCAGCTTCGAGGCGAGCCGGACGTTCTGGCCGTCGCGGCCGATCGCCAGCGAGAGCTGATCGTCCTCGACTATCGACAGCACCTTCCCCTCGGCTTCGTTGAAGCGCAGCCCCGACACCTTCGCGGGGGCGAGCGCCCGCGAGACGAACTCCGAGGAGCCCTCGCTCCAGTTGACGATGTCGATCTTCTCGCCGCGCAGCTCGTTCACCACCGCCTGCACGCGCGATCCCTTCATGCCGACGCAGGAGCCGACCGCGTCGACCTTCTCGCTCCGCGAATGGACGGCGATCTTGGACCGGCCGCCCGGCTCGCGGGCGATGGCCTTGATCTCGACGTCGCCGTCGAAGATCTCGGGCACCTCCTGCTCGAACAGCTTGCTCAGGAAGAGGTTGCTGGCGCGCGAGAGGATGACCTGCGGCCCCTTGGCCTCCTTGTCGACCTCGATGATGACGGCGCGGATCGTGTCGCCCTGGTTGTATCGCTCCTTGCGGATCTGCTCGCGCTGCGGCAGGTACGCCTCGGCCCGGCCGAGGTTGACGAGGATGTTCCCCCTGTCGACCTGGCGGACGGTGCCGGCGACGATCAATCCGATCTTGTCCTTGTAATCCTCGAAGATCCGGTCCCGCTCCGCCTCCCGGACCTTCTGCATGAGGACCTGCTTGGCCGTCTGGACCGCGTTGCGGCCGAACTCCTCGAGGGGGAGCAGCATCTTGATCTCCGTGCCGATCGCCGCCTCGTCGTCCATCTTCCGCGCGTCCGAGAGCTTGACCTCGGTCTCGGGATTCTCGACCTTCCGGACTACCTTGTAGATGCGGTAGACCTCGAGGATCCCCTTCCCCTCGTCGAGATGGACCTGGACCTCGGCCTCCTGGCCGAATTTGCGTTTGGCGGCCGATATGAGACTGGTCTTGATCGTGTCGATCAGCGTGGTGCGGTCGACCCGCTTCACCCTGATGATCTGCGCGAAAGCGTCGATAAATCCTGCGTTCATCCCGTGCTCTCCCCTCAAATCGTGCACAGCATTCTAGTCCACGCGCGCGGCACTGTCAAAATCTTTTCCGGTCAGCGCCCGTCCCGGCGCCCTCGCTTCGGGCGCTCCTGCTTTCCGCCTATCTCCCACGTCTCCCCGTGGAGGTTCGCCTTCAGAACCGATGCCAGCGGTATCTCCAGCCCGGCGCCGCCGACGGTGATCCTGACGGATCCGCCGGAGATCCCGGCGAGCTCGCCGATGACGGTCCGCTTCGCCCCCGCCTCGTCGGCGTACTCGATCCGCGCGCCGTGGCCGGCGAACCGGACGAAGTGCTCCGCCCTCGTGAGCGGCCGGTCGATCCCCGGGGACGAGACCTCGAGATTGTAGGGCCCGGCGATCATCGACGAAGCGTCGAGGACGAGCCCGAGCGCCCTGGTCACCCGCACGCAGTCGTCGATCGACACCGCCCGCTCCGGCTCGTCGATGAATATCCTGATGACGCTGCGTCGGCCTCGCGCGTATTGATCGAGGCGCACGAGCTCGTACCCGAGCATCTCGACCTCGCGCTCGATGACCGAGCGAAGCGCATCGTCGGCGCTCATCGTGGACCCCCGGGGCAGCGGCCGGCGCCGCCGCCTCATCCGCGCGCACAAACAAAAACGGGGCGTCCCCGCCCCTGCAAACGTCCACCTATTACTACCGCTCCGACGTCCAAAGCGCAAGGACTTTTTCGATCCGGCGGAGGGTCTCAGCGGCTCCAGAGGTATTCGACGAGAACCCGTCCGACCGCCTCGAGCGAGCGGGGGGAGCACTTGTCGGGGGTGTCATCGAGGGTGTGCCACCAGGGATAATCGAAATCGATCAGGTCGACGGCGGGGAGGCCGGCCCGGATCAGCGGAAGATGATCGTCGATGATCGCCGGGCCCCGCTCGCGCCGGAACTGCGCGTACCCGAGCCCGGAGGCGATGTCGTAGAGCTCGCCGAGCAGCGCCGGTGCGGCGGCGAGGGAGTACGACTCCATCGGGATGTCGAGATCCCGGTCTCCGATCATGTCGATCACGATCGCCGCAAAGGGCCGGTACCCCCTGAGGTTGCGGGCGAAATGGGCGGAGCCGAGGCACCAGTCGGCCGCCGCGCCCGTCTCTCCGGAGTCCTCTCCGTCGAAGAGGACGATGTCCACCCCGACCGGCGGCTCATGCCGGCCCAGCAGCCGGGCGATCTCGAGCAGGACGGCAACGCCGCTGGCCCCGTCGTTCGCTCCGGGTATCGG
>JAQVGR010000115.1 GCA_028696635.1 Candidatus Krumholzibacteriia bacterium
CCCCTCGACGACGATCGCGTTCTACCTGCCGCAGCGCTCGCACGTGCGCCTCGACGTCTACGACGTCGCCGGGCGTCTCATTGCGACGCTACTCGACGAGGCGATGTCCGCAGGGCGGCACGCGGTGGCCTGGAACGGGCAGGACGGCGCGGGGCGGACCGCGGCGAGCGGCGTTTACTTCTATCGCCTCAGGGCGGAGAAGTTCGAGCAGACGCGTAAGATGATACTTTTGCGTTAGCGGCACCGCTGACCGGACCCGCGAGGGGGGCGCGCCGGAACGGTGTGCCCCCCTTTCTTTTACGATTGCGTAGTCGCGGACGTTCATGGTACAATAGCACGAGTTCTATCATCCAGACGTGCGGTTTTGTCATTCGACAATTGAAGAGTGCCACAGGGCCCCGTGAGAAGGCTCGGCTCTCGCTGGCTCCGGCGATTACGGAGCCTTCGGACTCCCGGAGCCCCGGCCGCGCAAAGGAGCGGTGATGCGACCCATGTTCAGATTCCATGTCATTTCGACGTCCGGTTGCCGTACGTGCAGCAGCCTCATCGCGATCCTCGCGATCATCGCGTTTTCAAGCGCAGTCTGCCTCAAGGCGGAGGTCTACTACGTCGATGCCGGGCGGCCCGACGATGCGGGTGACGGCCTCTCGTGGCCGACCGCCATGCAGTCGATACAGACGGCGATCGACTCCTCGGCGGCGGGAGATACGATCCTCGTGAAGTACGGGGTGTACGACCTCGCCAACGACATCGTCATCGGTTCGACCAGGCTGCTGACATCCGACGACGGCACGCACGACTCGTGGGACTCGGCGGCGCACGATTCGAGCCTGTGCGTCGTCGCGTCCGGAGTCGTCGGCCGCGTCTTCACGATCGACGGCGCAGCCGTGACCGCGGACACGCGCCTTCGCGGCTTCAAGATAACGGGAGGCCGCGCGACGAGCGAGTCTCCCGGCGCTCTCTACGGCGGCGGCGTCTATATCACGAACGGCGCCGATCCGGTTATCGAGCACTGCTGGCTTACGGGCAACATCGCGTCCACGAGCAACAACGGCTACGGCGGCGGTATCGCCTGCCGGGGCGCCGGGACAAGCGCGGTGATACGGCACTGCACGATAGAAAACAATATCGGATCGTCGAGCTGGGTCGCCTGCGGCGGCGGGCTGTACTTCGAGGATGCCGCTCTGAGCCAGGTATACGGGAACACGATCGTGTACAACACCGCCTCGACCGCGCGAATCGGTTACGGCGGGGGTGTCTACACCGACAACAGCGACGTGCTGATCCGTTCGAACACGATCTCGTATAACGTCGGAGCAAGCCCCACGGCAAGCGCGGGAGGAAGAGGCGGCGGCCTCAACATCTACGGCGGAACCGTCAAGATCCATGACAACGTCATCACGCACAATCACGCCGGAGAGCGGAGCGGATATGGCGGAAACGGCGGAGGTATCTACATCGCCGGGGCTGGGTTCGGGGACAGCATCCTGATCTACGACAATCCGGCCGTCTCGTTCAACACGGCCGGGACGGCCGGAGCGGGGAACGGCGGCGGCATATGCTGCAACGGTCCCTATACATGGATGTACGGAAACACGATCGAGGGTAATGTCGCCTGCTCCTCCACCAACGCGACGGCGGCAAACCGCGTGGGGAATGGAGGCGGGGTCCTGATAAGCGAGTTCAGCGGCATTACGTTGAGGGACAACGTCGTCATCGACAACACGGCGTCTCTTTACGGGGCCGGCTCCGGCGGCGGCGTGTACGCCAGCACGGCCCAGAACATCACGGGGAATATCATCGCCTTCAACGTCGCTTCGGCTTCGGTCGAAGGAGGGTACGGCGGTGGCCTGTGGACCTCGAGCGCGTCGAGCGGGAAGGTCTACAACAACACGCTGTACCGCAACGCGAACACGACCAATCCGCTCGGGGCTGGAGCGGGGAGCGGCTGGTACCACAGCGCTGCGGGATTCCCCGCGATACGCAACAACATCTTCGCCGGGCACGACGTAGCCGGCAGCGACAGCACGGGGGCGTTCTCAGCCGTCGCCGGGACGATCTGGTACAACTGCTTCCATGGCAATCCGGGGGGCGACTACAACGTCAACCTCACCTCGAATGAGCATGTCCTCGCCGACCCGCGCCTGACGGACCCGTACAACGGAGACTTCACCCTGATGTACGACTCTCCCTGCATCGAGGAGGGTGACCCCGCGTTCGCGGTCCCCGAACATGGGGGCTGGGTCATCGACATCGGCGCGCTCGAGTACACCGGCACGAGGCACTGGCGCCCCGTCACCGGGGCGGGGCTGCTGCTGTTCGGCGGGATGGTCAAGGCGAAGGTCGATGTCACCACGCCCGGAACCCTCTCAGAGATCGACATGGTCGTGCACCCCGGCGAGCACCTGCCGCTCGCCCCGGTGAGCGTCGAGCGCTGGTACGACATCGACCACGTCGGCGAGGGGATGGAGTTCGACCTGACGCTCTCGTACCTCGAGGAGGAGGTCGGCGCGAGAGACGAAGCGAGCCTCGTTGTCTGGCGCTGGTCGGGGACCGCGTGGGAGGGGCCGATCGCCACATCGGCTGCGGACATATCCCAGAACTGGCTGACCGTCTCGGGGCGCACCGGGTTCAGCGACTGGATCATGACCGACGAGTGGGGGCCGACGGGCGACGAGGAGATCCCGCTGCAGACGCGTCTCTTCGCAAACTGGCCCAACCCGTTCAATCCGTCGACGGCGATCTCGTTCACGCTGAGCGGAGGCGGGGAGCACGAGCTGGCCGTATACGACGTCTCGGGGCGGCTGGTGAAGGTCCTCTCGAGCGGGAGCCTCCCGGGGGGAGCGTACACGGTCCGCTGGAACGGCACGAACGCCCGCGGCTCGGCCGTCGCCTCGGGGGTGTACTTCTACCGCCTGATCGCTCCTGAATGCATCGAGACGCGAAAAATGGTGCTGATGAAGTAGCGCCGATCGCTCGCAGACGGAACGGCAACTAATATTCGCACGAGGGGGAACTGATCATGCGCCTTTCGGCAATCGTATTTTCGATCCTGCTCCTCTGCGCACTGTCTGCCCGCGCGCAGGTGGCTTCCACCTTCGACACCGACCTCGACGGATGGAAGATCAACGGGGACAACACGGCCGTCTGGCAGGCCACCGGTGGAAACCCCGGCGGATGCCTCGACGTCAACGACCAGGCGACCGGGGGCATGAACTGGGCGATCGCGCCGCGAAAGTTCCTCGGGGACTGGAGCGGATTCGCACTGACCGACTCGATCTGCTTCGACATATACGAGGTGAACACGAGCGGCGGAGCCTGGGTCGACGTGGAGCACATCTGGATCGAGGGTCCCGGGGGCCGCGCGTGGACTAAAAATTCAGGCCTGGCGATACCGCCGCCGACCGGCGTCTGGCTCAACGCGAAGATACCGATCGATCCCGCGTACTGGACGGTGACGGAGGGAACCTGGGAGGGGCTTGTCTCGGATGTCACATCGGTGAGGATCTTCGCCGAGTGGGTGGACGGGGGCGAGACGACCTGGCTCGACAACATCCGTCTGACCGCTACTCCGGTTGAGGTGTTTTCCCCCTGCCTCTCGAACACGTTCAACGCGTCGGGGATCGGTGACTGGACATTCCGGAACGCGGGCGCCGTTTCGAATCCCGGGAGCGGAGGGAACGGGGGCGGGTACGCCCGCGTGGGCGACGCAACCGGCAACTCCTATGGAATAGCCCCCCCCGCGTTTCTCGGCGACTGGTCGGCGGTCGACGGAGCGGGTTACATGACCGTCGACATACGGATCCTGAGCTCCTCGGGGACGAACCTCGGCTCTCCTGATTTCATCCGGATCTCCGGTCCGGGAGGCGCGGCGCACGTCTCCCTTTCCGCCGACGACCTCACGATCCCGTCCCGTGTCTGGAAGACCTTCGCGTTCCCGATAGACGAGGCGTCCTGGACGATGGAGTCCGGAACCTGGGCGGCGCTGCTGGCGCAGGTCGATGAATGCCGCATCGACCTCGAGTACTTCGACGGCAGCGAGACGGTCGGCTTCGACAACTTCGGGCGTCTGATGAACGATTGCCCCGCCATAGACGATCTGGTGACGGTCCATGACCCGGGAATGGAGCGCTGCGGGATCTCGAGCCTCGTCGGCGTCTCGACGGTTGCGCTCAATCCCATGGACAGCGAGCTGTACGGGCTCCTGCGCGAGAGCAGCGGCGGCATGTTCATGGTGAACGGGCCCACGGCTGGGGTCATCATCGCGTCGTACAACGATCCCGCGCACCTGATCTTCGCGCCGGACGGCGACGCGTTCATCTCGGAGGACTACAGCGGGTACATCTACCGCAAGGCATGGGGAGGGGCGTCGAGCCTGTGGGTGTCGGGGTTCCACTCGGGGGACGATGACCCGTACGGGATGACGATAGCGCCGCCGGGGTTCGACGGCCCGAACGTGAACCCGGGCGACATCCTCGTCTCCGACCGCGGCTACAGCGGGCCGGACCAGATATGGAGCTTCTCCCCCGATGTCGCCGAAGGGGAGCTCCTCGTGATGGATGACCCCGGCGAGGTCGACTTCTGCGATCTCGCCGCCGGCGCCTACGACACGGTATACGTCTGCGACCGCCTCGATTCGACGAGGATCTACGTCCTCGTCCCCGACGGGACGCTCACGAGCTTCGCGCTCGATTCGCCTATCGACGGGCTCGTCAGCATCGTCTACGACCCGGTCCTCGACGATCTCTACGTGGCGAGCACCACGTCGGAGTCCGTTCACCGGGTGGAGCCCGTGACGGGGGTCACCACCCTCGTCGCCGACGGCTTCTCGTCCTTCCATTGGTGCTGTCTCGAGTTCGACGCCGAGGGACGGCGTCTGATCGTGGCCGACAACGGATACAACCGCGTCTACGAGTTCTGCCTCGAGCCCGTGACCGGGGTCGACGAGGAGATCCCCGCCGTGCCGGGGCTTGATCTGCGCGCATACCCCAACCCGTTCAACCCCGCCGTGACGATCTCGTTCTCGCTCGACAGGGCCTCGGACGTTCGTCTTGGGATCTACGACGCGGCGGGACGCCATATCGTCACGCTTCGGGACGGTACGATGGGGCCCGGCGAGCACCGGATCGCATGGGACGGTTGCGACGGGCGCGGAAACCGGGTCGCCGCCGCGATCTATTTTGCGCGGATCGAGGCGCTCGGCATAGTGGCGAGTCGGAAGGTAGTCCTGCTGCGCTGACGAGGAAGCGGGACGATATTCCCTTGTCCCCGCTCGCCAGGCTGTTATCTTTAAGTATCCGCACGCGGGTCATCCTGCCTGTGCCGGGACCTTCATGAAAAGGAGGGTGTCATGAGGTCTCGCGATACGGTGCATGCGTGCTTCGTGTCCTTTCGTCCATCCGTTATCATCGCTGCGCTCGTCGTTCTTCCCGCATCTCTTGCATCGGCCGCGAATACGCTGAAGATCTACGAGCAGACCGGCAGCATCAATGTCTATACCTTCCCGCTGGACGATGTGCGCCTCTTCGACGACACGGCCGGCCTGCCCGGGCCGCCGTCTCTCGGATACGGCGGGTACGATTTCGGGACGGGGGGGTGCGAGTACTACGACATCTTCTTCTGCGACTCGGCGGGGTCCGCACTCGAGATCGGCCCCGGAGACCCGCTTCCTCCCGCGCTCTATCTGAGGATCGAGTGCTGGGACATCAGCTGCAACGACGGCGCGGACGTCGCCGCGCCGAACTGGGTCAGCGCGGGGAACAACGTCGACGCCGTGGTTCTTGATCTCGATGGGCAGCTGCTCTACGGGAGGGAGATAGCGGACGCCGTCTACGGACTCTGCGACGAGCCGTTCGATGCCAAGACCTCGAACTTCGCCGGGAGCGCGCTGGGGCCGCCCGACGGCGGGATCACGAAGATGGGATGCGGCTGGTCGATGATCACGATGGCGCTCGATCCGTTCGTCCCGCCGCCCCCGCCTCCTCCGCCCGAGCCGCTGATCACGGCGGTCGAGGACGTCGGCAACGACGGGGGGAGGCAGGTGCGCCTGCGGTGGGACGCCTCGCCGCTCGATATCGCCGGCAGCCCGCAGCCGGTCACCGGGTACGCCCTCTGGCGGCGCATCGATCCGCTCCCGCCGGGGATGGCTCCGCTGGCGACGCCGGATGAACCGGTTGCT
>JAQVGR010000116.1 GCA_028696635.1 Candidatus Krumholzibacteriia bacterium
GGATCGATTCGACCTCTCCGTCGATCCCCGCATCCTCGGCCGACCTGCCGAGCTGCATGTTCTCCCGCTCGGCCACCGAGGCGGCGTGCTCGTCCCGGGTCCCCTCGAGGGTGAGGAAGTACACTTCCGACCCTCGCACCCTGCTGCTGCGATTGCTGTTGAGATGCACGCTGACGAAGCAGTGCCCGCCGTGGTCACGGGCGATCCGGACCCTGTCGTAGAGGTCGACGTCGTAGTCCCCCGTGCGGGTGAGCACCGCGCGGAACCCCGGGCGGGAGGAGATCTCCTCGGCGATCATCCCCGCTATCGGCAGGGTGTACTCCTTCTCAGAGGGGCCGTAGCGGGACGGCGCGCCCGGCTGGCTTCCGCCGTGCCCCGGATCGACGATCACGATCATATCGCCGCTCTGCGCGTCGCGCCGGGCCCGCTCGTCCAGCGTGCGGCGCTCGGAGGCGCTGATGCGCCGGTCTATGTCGATGACGATGCGGTGCCGGGGATGCTCCGGGTTCGGCCGCAGCGCGAAATGACGGTACGGCGCGGCGTGAGGAAGATCGAGCACGATCTGCGCCCCGCTCGAGAGCGCGTTCGTCCTCACGCGCAGGACGACGCCGTCCCCCACGTCGATCGCCCCGATGCCCTCGGCGAAGCGGCCGCGGGGGATGTCGATGACGATGCGGTCGGGATCGGTCCGCTCGGAGAGCTGGTAGACCGATTCGCTGCTCATGTCGAGCACGACCCGTGTCCTGTCGGGGGCCGTCCAGAACCGTATCCCCCTGACCTCCCTCGCCGGCGGCGCAGGATCGCCGTACGCGGCCCCCGACGCCGCCAGGAGACCGGCTGCAATCAGGATCCGGATCTTCGCGTTGCGGCACACTGCAGACACCCTCCTCTCGACTCGACAAGTCTACGGAGCCTGACCGATGCTGACAAGCGATTTCGGGAAAAGACGGCGCGGCGCGATCCTGCCGGGACATCTCTGTTCAGCGATGAGGACGCCGCGGGTATCAGTCGAAATAGACGTCTTCGGGGATGATGTACTGAAGCGGATCGCGGTGCCCCTTGCGGAAGAGCACCTCGTAATGCAGGTGCGGGCCGGTCGAGCGGCCGGTGTTGCCGACCGTGCCGATGATCTCCCCGCGCTTGATCCTGTGTCCGCGCACGACGTTGATCCGCGCGAGATGCCCGTACCTGGTCGTGAAGCCGTTCCCGTGATTCACCTCGACCACCAGCCCGAGGCTGCCGTTCTTGCGCGCCATCGTGATGACGCCGTCCGCCGTCGCCATGACGGGAGTCCCGGTGCGCGCATGGTAATCGATCCCCCGGTGAACGGAGATCCTCCCGGTGAAGGGGTCCATCCGCCGTCCGAACCGGCTCGAGAGGAATCCGCCCCTGAGGGGACGTATCGAGGGGGTGCAGTCGCGGATCGCCGCCTCCTGCTCGAGGATGGAACAGATCTCGTCGTAGCTCTGCCGCTGGAGGCGGGACTGACGGACGAGCTCGGCGAGATCGTCTTCGAGGCTGGAGAAGATCCGGTCGGAGACGCTCATCTCGCGCTCGAGGAGCTCGGGCTCGGGACCGCCGATACCGACATTCCATACATCCTCCGGGATCGGATCGAGGCTCGCCAGCAGCCTCGCCCGGTTCTGAAGCTCGTAGTTGCGCTCCATCGAGGCCTTCAGCGAGACAAGTTCGCCCTCGAAGGCCGCGATCCGTCCCTGGAGCACGGAGTTTGCGCGCTCGAGCTCTTCCATCCGGCCGGCGTCGACCGCCATGCCGGAGTACCGCAGCCCCATCGCGACAGTCGCGGCGACGGACGCGACGAGGCACACCCCGGCCGCCAGCGCGAGGGTCCGGCGGATACGGATCGATTTCACGCCCGCATTGCCCCTGCGGACGTACAGGAACGTATAGTATCTGTCCATAACCGGTCGAAGCGTTAAAACCAACAGACTCCCGTTAAGGGGAGAACCTAAGGACACTCCGGTCCCCTGTCAAGCCTTAATTCCCCATTCCGTGCAAAGCCCGTACCATATGCCTGATAAAAGAAACCGGGGTGGCGGATTGTCCGCCACCCCGGTCGATGGATCCTTTCAAGCCGTTGGAAGCGCTAATCTTCCACGTAACCCTTCAGATACTTGCTCCGCGTGCTGTGTCGCAGCCGCAGGATCGCCTTTTCCTTGATCTGCCGGATGCGTTCGCGTGTAAGCTTCATTTTCTGACCGATTTCCTCGAGCGTCAGGGGTTCCTCGCCTTCGAGCCCGAAGTAGTAGGTCAGGATCGTACGCTCGCGGTCGGTCAGCGTGTCGAGCGCCCGCTGCATGTCCTCGCTCAGCGCGTTCGAGTAGGTCATCTCGTCCGGGGGCGCCTGCGTCTCGTCGGCCAGGTAATCGACGAGGGAGTTCTCCTCCTGGTCGTTGTTGAACGAGGCGTCGAGGGACAGATGGCTGTTGGCTATCTGCATCGTGTCCCTGACCTCTTCGTGGGACAGGTTCAGTTTCTCGGCGATCTCCTCAACCTCCGGCGTCCTGCCGAGCTCCTGGTCGAGCTGCCGGGAAACCTTGCCGATCCGGTAGAGCGTGCCCGCCCTGTTCAGCGGCAGCCGGACGATCCTCGACTGCTCGGCCAGCGCCTGGAGCATCGCCTGCCTGATCCACCACACCGCGTAGCTGATGAACTTGAACCCCCGCTTCTCGTCGAAGCGATGGGCGGCCTTGATCAGGCCCATGTTCCCCTCGTTGATCAGGTCGGCCAGCGAGAGCCCCTGGTTGACGTACTGCTTGGCGATGGATACGACGAATCTCAGATTCGCCTTCACCAGGGCATGAAGCGCCTCTTCGCTGCCCTTGCGGATCTTGCGGGCCAGATCTCGTTCCTGTTCCCTCGTCAGCAGCGCAGTGTTGTTGATTTCTCTGAGGTAGAGATCGAGACTCTTCTCTCCGAGGTACTCTGAATCTCTTCCTTCGACTGGGTACATCTCGTTCGGCTCCCTGTACGAATTGTAATCCGGATCCGCGGCACTGTAAGGGTGACCGCGATCCAGCCTCCGTCCGCCGTCCCCTTCACTGCTCATGACCCTCACCTTCCCTTTCGCCTTCTTCCCAGTTGAGAGGCATTCTTAACTGCCTCACTGCTGTATACACACGATGCGGCGAATGGTTCAGTTTTTTTTGGTGGGGTATGTTAACAGGAAGGTACGGTTGGCGAACGGCACCTTTCCCGGACAGTCTCCTGACACCAAATTCAAGCAGAGTTTATACCAATTACATGATTATGTCAAGCATAAATTATGGACTTAACCGGTCTGAATTGCTTTGAGCCCCTGAAATCACACTGTGAATTGCATGTTAAATCGAAATATCAGCGTATTTCTTCGATTTTCGCAGGAATAATCGATATTATGAAATACCGGAATATTTTCGAGGACTCTTTCGCCCCCTACTCCTCGCCGCCCTCGCCGCGCTTCTCGTCGCGGATCCTGTCGATCTCCTCCTCCTTTTCCTTGAGCTGCCGCTCGAGCTCGCGCACATCCGAGACGATCCGCTGGACCTGCTCGTCGTCGGCTGTCCGGTTTCCCCGGTGCCCCTGCTCGACTACGAGATCGTAGACCCGGCCGCCGAGCTCGGAGAGGTGCTTCTCTATCGCCCGGTTCAGCCCGGCCATCTCTATCTTCTTCTTCCCGATCCTCGCCAGCTCGTCGGTCTTGTCGTAGGCCGTGTCGTACCATTCGACGAGATTCTTCCTCACGCGGTTCCACAGCGTATCCATCGCCGTTCCTCCATTCTTCCGCCTTCGGCGCCCCCGGGGAATTGGCTTGCTTTTCCGGGGCGCTCTGCGATAACTTGCGCACACGGCCCCCCATCCGGAGCGTGTCGCAGTTGAACGATACCGTCTATTTCCTGTCCGATACACATTTCACATATCACACGGACGATCTCCGTGAAAGGGAAAAACGCCGTCTTTTCCTCGAGTTCCTCGTGAGCATCCGGAGGGCGTCGCGCCTCTATCTTGTCGGCGACATCTTCGATTTCTGGTTCGAGTACCGCAGCGTGGTGCCGCGGTATTACGCGGAGATCGTTGCGGGGCTCGCCGGGCTCGCCTCGTCGGGTACGCATGTACTGATCATGGGCGGAAACCACGACCACTGGTTCGGCGGCTATCTGCGGGAAGCGGCCGGCGCCGAGATCCTCCCGGACCGGACCGTGCACGAGCTGCAGGGACACCGGGTCCTGCTCACGCACGGGGACTCCCTGATGCGGGGAGACCTGGGGTACAAGGCGCTCAAGACGGTCATCCGGAGCCGTCCCGCAGTCGCCCTTGCCCGGCTGATCCACCCGGACCTGCTCTACGCCTTCGCGGCCGCGTTCTCGAGGTCGAGCAAGTCGTTCACCCACCGGAAAACGCTCGCGTGGGCCGACGCGCTCACCGCGATCGCCGAATCGGAATTCTTCAAGGCCGGCAACGACACCCTCGTGATGGGACACGTACATCTCCCCCGCCTCAGGCGGTTCGGAGAACGGACGTTCGTCATCCTCGGCGACTGGGAAACGCACAGGTCATACCTGCGCCTGACCGGCGGGGAGTTCAGCCTGGAGGCGTTTCAGAACGAGGGGAACACGCTGATCGAGAACCGGTGAGAGTCCCCCAGGTCGAGATCCATGGGCATCCATGCGTAATCGAACCGCAGGCTCCGGTACACGACGCCGGCGCCCATCGTGGCTCCCTGCACGTCATAACCGCTCTTGTACCCGAGCCTGAGGAACAGGAGCCTCTCGTAGCGGTATTCGAGCCCGGTGTGGACCTTGACGTCGTTGTCGTTGGGGAAGACCGCGTCGCCGGCGAGCACGAGTGCCCCCCTGAGGACGGGCCGCTCGATCAGGTACGCCCCTCCGAGGCGAAGCTGAAGCGGCGGATAGAACCGCTCCTCGACGAACTTCGCCTGGGGGCCGAGGTTGAGAAGCGATGCGGCGAGGGTCAGCCCCTCGATCATGCTCTTGTGGCTCACACCGATATCGACCGCGTACCCGGTGGCCGACTCGAAGTCTATCTTTTCGTATATCACCTTGAACGCCGCGCCGACCGCGATGTTCGGCAGGATATCCCGCGCGTATCCCGCCGAGACGGTCAGGTCGTACGGCGAGAAGGTCCCGTCGGGGGTCAGGGTCGGGGTCTCTCCGTAGCGGTCGAGGGCGCCGTAGTAGACGCCGGTGAAGCTCAGCCCCGCGGCGCCGCCGAACATCTCGGCGACCACCGAGGCCTGCTCGAACCGGATATCCATCAGCCACTCGTTGTGCGTCACGTTGAGCTCGAGATCCTCGACCGCGGCCATCCCCGCCGGATTCCAGTAGATCGACGTCGCGTCGTCGGCCACCGCGGTGAAGGCTTCGCCCATGCCGCTGGCGCGCGCGCCGTTGCCGAGCCTGAGGAAGAGGAACCCGGCCGTGCCGGGCTCGCCGGCCGCGGCGCCGGCCGTCATGGTGAGGATCAGCAGTGCGGCACAGAGCCAGGTGGTACGGGACATCGCTCCTCCAATCATTGCATGACAGTCTAATTGTAACCAACGGGGCGGCCGCGGTCAACGACAACGGATGCCGCGCTCCTCTCCCCCGCCGTCATTTCAGGACGGCGACCTTGCGCGCCCCGGTCCAGCGTGCGCCGCTTCCGCGCACCTCGAGATGACAGATATAGATACCCGAGGCGAGGCCGTCGACCGGCACGGCCGTCTCGAACGGGATCCGGCCTGTGGTCCACTCATGCCGCAGGGCGGCAGAGTAGACCTGCGCCCCCTCGAGGGTGAGTATCTTCAGCGTCACGTCGGCGCTCGCCGAGAGATCGATCCTCACCCTGAACGACCCTCCGCGAACGGGATTGGGATAGCAGATAAGGCTCGATCCGTCGGCGAGCGATCCGGCCGGGATCGACCCTCCCGACGGATCCTGCCTTCCCGATCCGCCCGGATCGCGCCGGAACATCGTCCAGCCCTCCGCGTTCCACTGGACATCGAGCCGGATCCGCGAGAGGCCCGACAGGGGCGACGCGAACTCGACCCCCTCCTGTCGGGCGCCGAGGATCCTGTCCGGCCCGCCCGATACGAACAGCAGCCCGCCCCCTCCATCCTCCGTCCGGGCCAGGGCCGGGC
>JAQVGR010000117.1 GCA_028696635.1 Candidatus Krumholzibacteriia bacterium
AGGCCGCCAGCGCAGTGTCCGCCGCGCTCGAGCAGAACCGTATCGTTTCGTTCACGAATTCCTCGACGTTCTCCGTCCGGTCGCGCTCGGTCCTGATGTCCTCGTGGAGGTACTCCCTGTATCCGGTCCGCTCTATCACCGCCGCGAGCACCTCGTGAGCAGTACCGGCGCGCGAGAGGACCTGAAGCGAGGCGATCAGTGCGGAGAACTCCTCGATCCGCTTCCTCTGCACGGCGCCGAGCCCCTCGAGGGCTCCGTCGCTTCGTATCGTCTCGAGAAGGTTCCTGTCCCCCGCGGCCGACTCTATGCGTTCGAGCGCCACCGCGCCGATGCCCCGGCGGGGAACGTTCAGAACGCGCCGGAAGCTCACGTCGTCGGCGGGATTCTGAACAAGTTTGAGATACCCGAGCAGGTCCTTTATCTCGCGGCGTTCGTAGAAACGGACCCCGCCGATGATCTGATAGGGGAGCCCGCCCCTGAGCATCGCCGCCTCGATTGCACGGGACTGCGCGTGCGTCCGGTACAGCACGGCGATCTCGCTCCGCCGCATCCCGCGTCTGATGCAGTCTATCACCGCCTCGCGCACGGCGGACGCCTCGCCTCTGTCGTCCGCGGCGTAGCAGACTTTCACCGCCTCTCCCCTTCCGCGCCTCGACCAGAGGCGCTTCCCCTTGCGACCGGCGTTGTTGGCTATCAGCGCGTTGGACGCGTCGAGGATCGTGCCGGTCGAGCGGTAGTTCTCCTCGAGCCGTATCACGAGCGCGTCCTCGTAGACCCGGTCGAACTGGAGGATGTTCTCTATCGTCGCCCCTCTCCAGCCGTAGATCGCCTGGTCGTCGTCGCCGACGACGAAGAGGTTTCCGTGTTTCGACGCGAGCGAGTCTATCATGACCATCTGGATCGTGTTCGTGTCCTGGAACTCGTCGACCAGCACGTATCTGAACTGCCGAGCGTACCGTTCCAGGACGCGGGGATGAGCGGCGAAGAGCTCGACGACTTTCGTGATCAGATCGTCGAAATCGAACGCGTTGCATTTCTTCAGCGCGGCGGCGTAGCGACGGTATATCTCCCCGTGCAGCTCATCCGTCGAATCAACGGCGTTCTCCCGGGCCTCTTCAGGGGACACGAGGGCGTTCTTCCACCGCGAGATCCGGCTGCGGAACGCCGCGGGGGGGCATTCGTCGAGCTTCAATCCCTTCTTCCTGATCAGGTCCTTCAGCAGGCTCAGCGAATCGTCTTCGTCGAACACGGCGAAGTCTTTCCGGAAGCCGATATGCTCCGACTCACGCCTGAGGATCTTCAGCCCCGTCGCGTGGAAGGTCCCGATCCAGAAGGGGAGCCTCCGCTGCGAGAGCGCCTTCTCCACGCGGGCGCGCATCTCGCCTGCCGCCTTGTTCGTGAAGGTGAACGCCAGTATCCGGTCGGGCGACACTCCGTGGTCCCGCACCAGGGCCGCGATGCGCTCGGTAAGAACCCGCGTCTTGCCGCTTCCGGCGCCCGCCAGCACGAGGACGCGACCTTCGATTGCGCGGACCGCCTCGAGCTGCTGCGGGTTCAGTGCGTAACTCACGGTCTTCGTCTCCATCACCGGAACACGACACGTCGGAGGCGGCGCCGCATCAGAATTGCGGTCCGATGTAGAAATGGAATACCGATCTGCCCGTGTAATCGAAATCGGTCGGCCAGGCGAGCTGGAAATCGAGCACGATGGCGCCGAACCTCATGAAGAACCCGAGGCCGAAGTCGCTGTAGAACTTCAGACCGTTGACGATCCGGGGCTCGATGCGCGGGTCGAGGGGCTCGACGAACATCGGTTCTCCCCAGACCGAGCCGGTATCGAAGAATACCGTCCCGCCGATATTCGACAGCCCCCACCTCCCCGGCCAGCCGAAGATCAGCGCGTCTATGAGCGGATACCGGTACTCGACGTTCAGCAGGGCCATCCGCGGTCCCTGGAACTGGAGATACTCGTATCCGCGCAGGGTCATGGGACCGCCGAGAAAATAGAACCTGCGGTCCGTGCCGGTGCTTGCGCTCGCGACGGCGCGCACCGCCAGCGAGTTCCGGTGCCAGAGCGGGAAATATTTCCGGAAATCGAGGAGGACGGTCGACCGCGAGACGTCGCTGCTCGAGAATGATATCGCGCGCGAAGCGCTGATCATCCACCGCGTCCCGATTACAGGCCCGAAGTAACCGTAGTAGGCCGAGTCGTGGACAAGCGACAGCGCCGGCTGGATGAGCCTCCGCTGCGACATCTGATCGTCGAAAAAGAGATCCTCCTCCGGGGTGCCGATCACCGACTGCGTCGAATAGAACTCCCGCTCGGAAATGAACGCCTGCAGATCGAGATCGACACGGGAGAACATCGAGAACGGATAGCTCGCGTTGGCGAAGACGCCGTAATTCCGCTCGGTGAAGTACCGGTAATCGAGGAAGATCTCGCCGACCGAAGAGACGCGGGAATTGAGGTAGTTCTTGAACTGGAAGATCCCGAACGAGTAATCGAGCCTCCGCTTGAGGTAGTAGTAGCTCAGCATGATGTCGCTGTCCTCGAGCGATCCGTAGAGGCTGAACTGCAGGAAGAAATGATGATCGCCGAGCAGATCGCTGAACGCGATCTGGTTCATCAGCCCGAAACCGATCCCCGTCGAGAAGAACAGACCCATCCCGTTGCCGATGTAATCGGGGGAGAACTTGAGGCTGTACGGCTCTATCGTCCCGATCTTCTCCTTCATCCGTTCCCGGATCGCCTCGAGCGTGTCGGGATGGATATCCTCCGAGGAATCCTCGTCGATCACGATCCCGGGGCCGACCCCGAACTTCCCGGCCGCCGCGGGGACGCCCTCCTGCTTCCCCGGCAGGGCGATCCCCTCGATCTCGCCCGATACGCTCGCGCGAACCGGCTTTTCCAGGCCGTGAACGGCGTCTGGAATCGGTCCGTCGGGTCCGGTCCGCGGAGCGGCTGCCGCCACGGAGACCGTGTCGCTTCCGCCGTCGAGACCGAAATCGGCCCTGCGGTCGGGGATCACTCCGAACGGCTCGTTCTCCTCGGCGCGTTCGACGATCCCCGGCACCCCCGCCGAGTACGACATGCCCGATCTGCGTTCGAACTCGTCCATGATGAACAGGTCGTATCCGCCCTCGTTGAACGCGCTGAAGACGAGCCTGTCCTTGCGCTCGGAGAGCGACGGCGCGAAGATGCCGCCGAGGACGTCCGTGAAACGGAACCAGCCGCCTGTGGACAGGCTCCCCCGGTAGAGGTTCCGGATCCCCGTCTCGTCGGACGCGAACAGGATCTCGCGGCCCCCCAGCATTATCTGGGGAGAGTCGTCGTCCCCCGGAGTGGCCATGATCTCGCGCTTCTCGCCCGTGACGAGATCGATGCTCCAGATATCCGCCGACGCGCGGCGGACATTCCCCCGACGCTGCAGATCGACGCCGGCGAGCCGGGGCGTGCCGGCGGTGTCCTGCTCGAATACGGGCTGCACTGCGATGAGCGGATACCGCGCGTAGGCGATCCGCGAACCGTCGGGGAACCAGGCGGGATCGTTCTCGTCGTTGCGGTCGTCGGTCACCTGCTCGAGAGCCCCGGTACCGAGGTTGTACACGAAGATATCGGTTACCCCCCCGAGCGTCCCGATGACGGCTATCCGTCCCCCGTCCGGGGACCAGGCGGGACTGTGGAAGAAATCGAGCGGGAGATCGATCCGCTCCTCGACACGCCGGTTCGAAACCCGGAGCAGGAACAGCCTGTCGCTCCCGTCGGACTTGGCCACGAACGCGATCCGCTCGCCGTCGGGGGACCAGGTGAGGCTCGACCGCATCGTCCTGATCGACTCGAAACGCTCGGAGAGAGAGCCGACGAGGAGCTTCTTCTCGACGGTGCCTTTGAGGGCGTCCATCAGGTAGATGCCGTCGAGGCCGCTGCGGTCCGAGTAGTAGACGATGTACTCGCCGTCGGGGGAGAATTCCGGTTTTGTGTTCTGATAATGGTGCTGCTTGACATGATCCGTCACCCGTCTGCCGTGATCCTCCGGCTTGTTCTTGTCCGCGTACAGGGGCCAGTACGTGCGGCGCAGATCCTCCTTCCAGTCCTTCGAGAATTCCTCTGTCGTGATCCCGATGGTGGATTTCAGGGCGATCTCGAGCGAACGCTGGTAGCGCAGCTGATCCATGATCTCGACGACCTTGCCGGGGCCGTAGCGGCGGTTGATGAAGTCGATCGCCGACTGCCCGGCCTTGTAGTTCATGTACCCGCCGGCGTAGTCGAGGGTGTACGGCAGGTAATCGAAGACGGTGGCGTCGCGCATGAACATGTGCGCCTCGTCGTCCATGCCGCCGACGGAGTAGTATTCCGAGATCCCTTCCATGAACCAGAGCGGGATGGGAAACAGCGCTCCCTGCGCGAAGGCGGAGCGGAGCAGCGTCCCGTATATGATGTCGAACTCGAAGATGTGGGTCAGCTCGTGTATGCACGTGTGAGCGTAATCGAGATTGGATCCGCCGAAGTGCAGGACCATCCGCTTGCGCGTCGGTTCGGCGAAGGCCTGGACCCCCTCGGGCAGAATGTCCCAGGTCACGTTCGTCTGCTGGAAATCGGAGTGGCTCCCGTATACGATCGCCGGTATGCGCCATTCGATGCCGTGCTCGAAATCCTCGGAGAGCTTGTTGTACCCGTATTCGAGGATGACCGCGGTCCGGGCCGCGAGATCCCGGTATCCTTCGGGGAAATGGACGTCGAAATGCGGGGTCTTCAGGACGCTCCACTCGAAGTCCTTGTACTGCACCTTGTTCTTGCCGAACCAGTACGCCTGGGCGCGGCAGTCGGCGGCGAGGACGGCGAGCCCCGTCAGCGCCGCCGCCCAACCGATTATCGCTATTGTTAGTATCCTACGCAATCGTTCGCGCTCCTCGCATGAGGCCCGGCCGGCCCGACTCACGAAACCATATATAAACATGAACTCCTGCGGCCGTCTTTTCAAGAAGTTTGCCGGGTTCAGAACTCCCACCGCAGTTTCAGATCGACGTTGAACTCGTCGCTGGTGCGCGTGCTCTTGCCCTGGATGACGCGTTCGCTGTACTTAATGAGCTCTGAACGCAGCAACACCCAGCGGTTTATCCGGTACTCGACCTCGATATGCCTCGCCGTGGAGATCGAGAGCCCCTGCTTGTATTTCACGTACAGGCCCTCCGAGAGGTACTTTCCGACCGCCACCATCGTCTCGCTGTAATCGGTGGCGCCGTTCGCGCCGGCCGAGGAGGTCCCCTTCTCGACCTCGATCGTTATCCCCTCCATCTGGGAGTTGAGAACCCGCTCGATGTAGTTCGCCGCGAGGCCCTGCGCCGTGGTGACCGCGTCGAAACTCGCATCTGCGTCTCCGGGCCCCCGCACCACGCCCCCTCCGAGCATCTTCCATATGTCGGTCTCGCTGTAGCCCGGATCCTCGTGCGTGAGCGTCACGCGCGGCTCCACGTCGTCCTGGAGCCAGAGGAGCGTGAGGAATATCGTGCGTCCCTCGGGATCGGGCGTCTCGGCCTCGATATTGACGACGGGCCGGTTGTCCTCGGCCCGGACGAAATCGACGGTCCCCGAGCGGACCCTGAACTTGTTCGCGTAGATGTTGTACCATCCGCGGACGAGATCGAGATGTCCGCGGAAGTACGTCCCCCGCTGATCGTGATACAGCGTGATGTCGCCGCGCAACTCGATGTTCGCGTCGGGCGTCCTGATCCACGCGTTGCCGGGGATCTCGACGTCCACCCGGGCGAGCCAGGAAGGCGTTGCGAAGGTCCCCGCGGCGCCAGGCGCCCCCTGCTCCTCGAACGCGTAGAACACCTCGGCGCGATTCACCTCCACCGCCCCCTCGATGGACGGGACCGCAGAGCCCCCGACGATCTCCGTGCCGATCGTGACGCGGCCCGTGACGATGGCGAGGATGTCGTTGATGCTCGCCACGAGGAACTTCTCCAGTCGCACGTCCAGATCGTACCGCGAAGGACGCCAGCCTTCGAGAACGATGCTGCCCGCGCATTCGAACCTGCCGTCCTTTCCCTCCCTCCCCGCAAGCTTCGATACGGTGACGAGCGTATCCT
>JAQVGR010000118.1 GCA_028696635.1 Candidatus Krumholzibacteriia bacterium
CATCTTCTTCATAGCATCTCCCTTCGAGACCTCGGTCGAAGAAGTCATGCACAGCATGGTGGATTTAGAACTTCCCGATGCAGACCTGTCCTCCGAACTCCCCATCGAGAACAAGTCAAGCGTAAGTATACCATACTGTTGCGTGAATGTCAACTATCTGTAATAATTATTTGCCGCAGTCGGAAGGGGCTGCCTCCCTTCGTGTTTCATAGGGACAGCGCCCGGGGGCCGGGACCGCGGATGGAAGAACCAGTGGAATCCCCCTGCCGCGTCGATGTACAATACGTTGACGAGGCGGCAGCCGGACGACTCGGCCGGCCGGCCCGCGAAGGAACCTCTCGAAAGGGGACTGTCATGATGCGCTCGATGCTGACCGGTATCGTCCTGATGACCCTGCTCGCGGCGGCGGCGGCCCAGGGGGGGTGCAGGAACGCCCCTACCCCCCGGTCCGCCGGCAAACCGGCCGCTCTGCCGGACGGGGCAATCGCCGGGCTGGCCGGCTCGTACAACCGGTTCGGATTCTCTCTCTTCTCGGAGCTCTACGCCAGGGGCGGCGGCACCGTCTTTGTCTCCCCGGCCAGCGTCGCCCTCTGTCTGGGGATGGCGTACAACGGGGCCGGCGGTTCGACCGCCGAGGGGATGGCGCAGACCCTTCGCCTGGATCCGATGGAGCCCGGAGACTTCAACGCCGCAAGCCGCGCGCTGCTCGACAGCCTCGCCTCGCTCGATCCGCAGATACGGCTCGACATCGCCAACTCGCTCTGGCTGCGCGAACGCTTCCCCTTCCGGGACGAGTTCGTGACGGTCTGCCGCGAGTCGTTCGGCGCCGGCGTCTTCCCCCTCACCGCGGCCGAGCCGATCAACGCGTGGGTCAGCGAGAAGACGCAGGGGATGATCCCGACCATCATAGAATCGATCGACGGCCGGGACATCGCCGTGCTCGTCAATGCGATCTACTTCAAGGGGCGCTGGGCGACGCCGTTCGATCCCGGGCGGACCGTCGACGGGACCTTCCGCGGCGCCGGCGGAGATCAGAAGGCCCGCATGATGGTCCGTGACGGGGAGATGAACTACCTCGAGAACGACCTCCTGCAGGCGGTCCGCCTGCCGTACGGAGCCGGGGGCGCCTCGATGTACGTGCTTCTCCCCCGCGAGGAGAAGGGGATCGACAGCCTCGCCGCTGCGCTCACCGTCGAGGGCTGGTCCCGGTGGGCCTCGTCGATGCGTTCGCGCAGGGGCCGCCTCGAGCTTCCCCGCTTCAAGGCCTCGTACTTCGAGCGGCTCAACGCGGGGCTCGCCGCTCTCGGTATGCAGGAGGCCTTCACCTCCCGCGCCGACTTCACCAGGCTCTGCGAGTGCTCCCCGGGGGACGTCTTCATCAGCGACGTCCTGCACAAGGCGGTGATCGAGGTCACCGAGGAGGGGACCGAGGCAGCCGCCGCAACCTCCATCACGATGCGGGTGACTTCGGCGATGCCGGTCGACGAGCCGTTCACGATGATCGTCGACCGGCCGTTCATCCTCGCGATCGTCGACGGGGAGACCGGCCTTATACTGTTCCTCGGCTCCATCGCGGAGCTGGAATAACCCTTCAGATGAAAGAGAAACGGTCCGGGGGCCGAGCGGCTCCCGGACCGTTTTCAATCAGCGCCGCATCTTCCTCGGTCGTTCCCTCTCCCTACCTCAAAAGGATCATCTTTCTCGTCAGCACGCTCCGCGGGGTGATCAGGCGGTAGAGGTAGATACCGCTCGAGACGCCCGCGGCATTCCACTCGACCGTGTGATATCCCGCGCCGCGCGTCCCGTCGACGAGCGTCTCCACCAGCTCGCCCTTGACCGTATAGACGTCGAGCCTGACGTTCCCCGCCTCGGGGCGCCCGAAGGCGATCGTCGTGATCGGGTTGAACGGGTTCGGGTAGTTCTGGCGCAGCTCGAGCGCGTCCGGCGTCCCGCCGGCGCTCAGCAGATCCCTCGCGCCCGCGCCGAAGAGGTCGCCGCTCTCGCACGACCTCGTGACGAGGTTCGCGGCGGAGTCGTATGTGTAGCCGCTCAGGACGACGTCTGTCGCCTCGAAACAGAAGTCGCCGACATTCTGCGCCTTGCCGCCCTCGATGAACGCGACGCCGTCCGTCCCCGTCTGAGCGCTGTAGATCGCGGCGTTCGGGAAGTTGAAGAACCCGTAGACCACCGCTCCCGAGACGGGCGAGCCGGCCTGGTCGTGAACGGTCACGTACGCCTGCGCGAACTGGTTCGGTCCAGCGGTCTTGCGCGTGACGACGATGTCGGCCACGTGCACCGAGGAGCCGGTCATCTCGCTGACCGTGACGTACCCCGCCTTCTGCTCGACGTCCGAGCCGTAGGCGTTCGCGGCGGTCAGCGTGACGGTGTACGTTCCCGCGCTGGTGTAGGCATGCGACGGGTTCTGCGCCGTCGAGGTCCCGCCGTCGCCGAAGTCCCACGACCACGTGGTCGGAGCCCCGGCCGAGAGATCGGTGAACTGGACGCTCAGCGGAGCGTATCCCGCCGTCGGGCTCCCGGAGAAGTCCGCCGTCGGCGGACCGGCTGCGGACTCGGTCTGGATGTACATCTCATCTACGTATATCGCGTCGAGCGAGACCCTGTCCCAGGACCCATCGGTGTCGAGAACCCTGATGTAGACCGTTCCGCTCGTTCCGACGGGGAGCGATGCCGAGTAGACCTGCTCGGTCGCGCTCGCGATCGTGACCAGGTTGGTCCAGGCCGAGCCGTCGGTGGAGCAGGCGAAGACGAAATCGTCGCCGTCAGGGTTGCTCGGACGGTACCCCTCCAGATAGAAGGACGGCGCGCTCGATCCCGACGGCACGCTGAATGTCCACCGGTGATCGAGGTAGCTCGTCTTCTTCCGCGGGTGGTTGCTCGAGAGGATCTCGGTAATCGACTCGCGGACGTTATCGCTCGCGTGCGTCGCCGCGTAACCGCCCGACACCGTTCCGGCGACGGTCGTCTCGGAGAGCGCGTAGCTCTTCTGGGCGACCCCCGGCTCGGTCACGGTTATGTAGCCGGTCTTCGTCTCGACGTCGGAGCCGTACGCGTTGGCCGCGGTGAGCGAGACGGTGTAGGTCCCGACGCTGTTGTAGACGTACGTCGGGTTCTGCGCCGTCGAGTTCCCGCCGTCGCCGAAGTCCCACGACCACGAGGTCGGGTTGTTCGTCGACTGGTCGGTGAATGTCACGGCGAGCGGCGCCTCGCCCGAGGTCGGCGACCCGGCGAACTGCGCCACCGGCGGCGGGGGAGTCGTCACGGTGATGTAATTCGCCTTGACCTCGTCGTCGCTGCCGGCCGCGTTCGCCACGGTAAGCGTGACGGTGTAGGAACCCGCCGACGCATAGATGTGCGACGGGTTCTGGGCCGTCGAGGTCCCGCCGTCGCCGAAGTCCCATGACCACGAAGTCGGGGAACCGGACGACGCGTCGGTGAAGCTCACGTCCAGCGGCTCGTATCCGCTCGTCGGCGATCCGCTGAACGCGGCCACCGGCGCGACCGGTCCGCCGCCGCCCACTGCCGCGGCGGCGTCGACCATCCCGTACCCGCTGTAGCGGTCCCACCCCGAGCCCGACTCGACGTTGACGATGTCGATGGCGGTGCTGACGAGCTGGCTGCGGATCTGCGCCGGGGTCCAGGTCGGATTGGCCGACTTGATCAGCGCGCACACCCCCGCGGCATACGGCGTCGCGCACGAAGTCCCGTTGAAGAACGGCTCGTAGTCGCCGCTCCGATACCCGCCGCTCCCGGCGATGTCGGTGGTCGGCAGGATCGTCGGGGCGATCACGTCCACCGCGCCCGCGGCGTCCTTCGACGTCGAGCCGTAGTTCGAGCCCCACCAGCGCTCGCCGTCGCATGTGTACCCGTTCGGGTCGGTGTAGACGCCGGGATTGCATTCGCTCGAGTTGCTGCTCGACCGCTTGCGGTCCCCGCACGGGGAGGCCGCGCCTATCCCGATCACGTACGAGTTGATCGCCGGGTAGCTGATCGTGCTCTTGTTCTCGTTCCCGGTGGCCGCGAGGATCACGACCCCCGCGTTGTAAGCGTACTGCAGCGCCGTATCGGTCGCCGGGTCGCTGCTGATCGCCGCCCCGAGGCTCATAGAGATGATGTCGGCCCCGTTGTCGGCCGCCCAGTACAGGGCGTTCTGGATCGCCGAGAAGTACATCGAGCCGGCGCTGTTGGCCACCTTGCACGGCATGATCCGGCACC
Source organism: Candidatus Krumholzibacteriia bacterium (assembly GCA_028696635.1). GTDB lineage: Bacteria > Krumholzibacteriota > Krumholzibacteriia > Krumholzibacteriales > Krumholzibacteriaceae > JAQVGR01. The sequence goes on from JAQVGR010000118.1 coordinate 4,234, forward strand.
CCGGCGCGATCCCGCACGCCCCGCGGCTGTTGTTGACCAGCGAGGCCGCCACCCCGGCGCAGCAGGTCCCGTGGCCGGCCGACGAGGAGTTGTCATCGGGGTTGGAGTCGTTGTCGCCGAAGTCGTACCCGGCCACCAGACTCAGGTCCGGATGGTCGATGTCGACCCCCGAGTCGAGGATCGCGACGATCACCGTCGAGCTGCCGAACCCCTGGGCCGCGTCCCAGGCGGCCTGGGCGTTGGCATCGAACCCCACGGTCCCGACAGGCGGGCCGGTGTGGTCCCATGTGCCTCCCCAGTCGTACCCGGGAAGCTGCGCCGTGTTGTTATGCCCCCAGTGGTCGGCGTAGAGCGGATCGCTCGGCACGACCGCAGGAAACGCCCGCCAGTCGGGACTCGCGTGCTCGACGTTCGGGTCGGCCCGGTAGCGCTCGACGAGGGCGGGTATGTCGCCCGGCGCCGCAAGCGTCACGGTGAACCACCGGCCGACACCGAGTTGCTCGGCCAGCAGCCGGTTCCGCGGCTGCGCATACGCGCGCGCGACCGCCTCGACCCCCATCTCCAGAGCGAGCGCATCCAGCGAGGGGATGCCGGTCTCGGCGACCGCAGGGCCGGTCCCCGAGGTCAGCCCCGGCCGCAGGCCGGGATCCTCGAGGCTCGATTTCCTGAGCTTGATGATGATTCTGTCCGGGGCCCAGGGAAGGACCGTCTCGCCCGATCCGGTGAAGCCCCTCTGCACCTCGGCGAACTCCCTCGGGCCGGGATCGGCCGCGGAGGCGCCCGCCGCGGGAAGGATGACGAGCAGGAGCAGCAAGAGTACGATCGGTATCCGTTTCATAGTCTCTCCTTGACCGTTTTCGCCGGCTCGGAATTCATGCCTGGAGGGGATCACGGAGAGCCGGCGGGTGGGATGGCCGGTCCGTCGTAAGATCCGGCCGGTTTCGAAGAGTACGCCGTCACCTCCTTCCGCCTGCAGTGTCAGCCCTCCGGAGAGACGTCTCCGTCAGGGGCATACCGGCGCCGCGCCGAAACGAAGACCGCCGGCCCCTGCAGGGAGCCGGCGGTCGGATGAATTCATATGATCTGCGCGGCGCGCCTCGACATCTTGATCCCCGGGTTGCGACAGCGCCTCAAGTCCCCACCATCGCCTCGTCCGGCGGGGCACTTCCTGCAAATCCGCTGCCAGTAGACCGGAACCTGTAGACCGGATCATGGTACCACATGCCGCATGGCGGGGTCTACTCTTTTCACGGCCGCGTACGTTCCCGGCCCGGAGACGGGCGCCTCCGCTCAGCCTTCCCTCTCTGCGTCCGAGGCATCGAGCACGGCCCGGTAGAGGTCCTTGATCAGCGCGCCGACCCCCTCTCCGGAGAGGGCGGAGATGGCGAAGACATCTTCGCCCGCTCCGGCCCGGAAATCGCGCACCGCATCGGAGTCCGCTCCCCCGGGGACCATGTCGACCTTGTTCAGAGCCACCAGGCGCGGCCGTTCGAGAAGCGTCTCGCTGTAAAGCCGCAGCTCCTCGAGGAGCTGGCGGTAGGCATCGGCGGGGGCGGTCTCCGAGGAGGCCGCGTCGATGATCAGCAGCAGCACGCGGCAACGCTCGATATGCCTGAGGAACTCGAGTCCCAGCCCCTTCCCCTCGTGCGCTCCCTCTATCAGCCCGGGGATGTCGACCATGCAGAACGAGGCGGCCTCGTCGACGCGGACGATCCCCAGCGTCGGGGCGACGGTCGAGAACGGATAGGGCGCGACTATCGGCTCCGCCCGGCTCACCGCGCG
>JAQVGR010000119.1 GCA_028696635.1 Candidatus Krumholzibacteriia bacterium
CAGGTGGGACATGTCGAGAGGTTCAACGGGGCCTTCGAAGCGGCGGCGGCGCTCGTCGACAGGCCGCGGTTCATCGAATCGCACCGGCTCGGGACCTTCACTCCGCGCGGCACAGACGTCTCCGTCGTCGTGGATCTGATGATCCATGACATCGATCTCGTGCTGAGCCTGCTCGGAGGCGACCCGATCGTCGAGCTGCGAGCCTCGGGAGCGGGGGTGCTCACCGGATCGCCCGATATCGTGAACGCCCGTCTCGAGTTCAAGGGCGGATGCGTAGCGAACCTCACGGCGAGCAGGATCTCGCGCGAGCCCCTGCGCAAGATACGATTCTTCCAGGAGAACCTCTACGTCTCCGTCGATCTGCGCGGAAGGACCGTCGAAGCATTCAGAAAGGCGGACGGCGTCGACGCCGGCACGGTCGGCGGCGATCCGGCGGCCTTCATCCGACCCGTCCGGGTCGATATCGACGAGGGGGAGCCGCTGGCGAAGGAGATCGGTTCGTTCCTCGCCGCCTGCGCGGGCGCCGCGCAGCCGGCGGTCACCGGAGCCGACGGGCTCGAGGCGCTTCGCGTGGCAGAGACGATACTCGATCGCATCAGGGACGGCGGAGGAGGATCGTGACGACGATCCTGCTCACCTGCGGCGAGACGAGCGGAGACCATCACGCTGCCCGTCTGGCGGAGGCGATTCTCGACCTGGAGCCGCAGACGAGGATCGTGGCGCTCGGAGGGCCCCGGCTCGCCGCGGCGGGAGCGGAGATCGCCTTCGACATCTCCCGGTTCAACTTCATGGGATTCACCGAAATCGTCCGCGGGCTTCCGAGGATCGCCCGCCTCGAACGCAGCCTCGGGAGGCTCATCTCCGGAGGCGGCATTGATCTGCACATCCCCGTCGACTATCCCGGCCTCAATCTGCGGATCGCCGCGCGGGCGCGCTCCGGCGGAGTGCCGGTCCTCTATTTCATCAGCCCGCAGGTCTGGGCGTGGGCGGGCTGGCGGACCGCGCGCATGAGACGGGCGATCGATCTGATGGCGGTGATCCTCCCCTTCGAGGTCGGGTATTTCCGCAATGCCGGTATACCGGTCTTCTTCGCCGGACACCCGATGGCCTCCGAGATCGATCCGCCGGCGGCCCCGAAGGAGGCTCCGAACCCGGAACAGGCCTTCGAGGTCCTGCTCTTCCCGGGAAGCCGGCGGCAGGAAGTGCGGCGCCACGCGAAACCGATGCTCGATGCCGCCCGCCTGCTGCGGGGGCGGTTCCCCCGGGCCCGGTTCATCATCGGCCGCGCGCCGCTGATAGACGAGCAGGACCTCGCCGTGCCGCCGGGGATGCGGGAGTACGTCAGCGTCGCCGAGCGGGGCGACTCGATGCTCCCGCGTGCGGCCCTGGCGATCGCGGCCTCCGGCACGGCGACACTGCAGGCGGCCCTCTCCGGGACCCCCCCGGTCGTCGTCTACCGGACATCGACGCCGACATACCTGCTTGCCCGCGCGCTGGTGCGCATTCCGTGGATCGCCATGCCGAACGTGCTCGCAGCGGAGACGATCGTCCCCGAGCTGATACAGGGCGGCGCCTCGCCGGAACGGATCGCGGAGGCCGCCGCCGGCATTCTCGGGGGACCGGACCGGTACCGGGATCTCTCCCGGCGGCTGATCGGCCTGCGATCGGCGCTCGAGCGGCCCGGAGGTATCGATGCCCTCGCCCGGATCGCCCTGGAGATGGCTGGCGGGGCGCCGGCGGCGGGGCTCGTCGACCGGTTCGGCGTCATGAGCGATCCGTCCCGTACGGACGGAGGCGGCGCATGAGGCTGCGTCCGCACCGCGGAGCGGCGAGCCTGCTCGCATCGCTCCTGATCCGGTGTCTGGGGATGACCTGGCGGATAGAGTGGAGGGGGGTGGAGCATCTCGAGGCGGCCCGGTCGGCGGGGGGGCGGATCGTATACGCATTCTGGCACGGGCGGCTCCTCGTCCTGAGCTGGTCGCACAGGGGACGTGCGATTCAGGTGCTCGCATCCGATCATTACGACGGCGACCTGATGGGCCGCACGATCGAGCGGCTCGGGTTCGGCCATCTGAAGGGATCGACGACCCGAGGCGGGGCGAGGGCTCTGCGCACCCTGCTCGGAGCGATCGGGCGGGGATCGGACGTGGGACTGACCGTCGACGGGCCGCGAGGTCCCCGCGGCCGGGTGGCGCAGGGTGCGATAGAGCTCGCGCGTATCGGCGGGGCCGTCGTCGTGCCGATCACCGACGCGGCGCGGCGGAGAGCGCTCGTCTGCTCCTGGGACCGCCTGCAGATCCCCGCGCCGTTCACCCGCGTCGTGATAGCGTACGGCGAGCCGCTGAGCGTGCCCCGCGGCGCATCGGCCGACGAGCGGGAAGCGCTCAGGGCGGAGCTCGAACGGAGACTGCACCGGCTCACCGCCGATCTCGATCTCGAACTGGGTCACGCCGGAGAGGATGTATGGCCGCATGAGGATCGTTGAGCGCTATTCAAGGGGGATGAGGATCTATCTCGCCCGCGAGGGATGGTCGCTCCTCGTCCCTCTCAGGTTCGTTCTGTCGCTCGGCCACGGTTTCCTGCTCCGCCTGTCCCCGGCGCCGTGTCCGGCGCGGCGCTCCGGCGCGGGCGGTCCCGGTCCGTCTGTGATCTCCGTCGGCAATCTCGTGGCGGGAGGGGCGGGAAAGACCCCGTGCGTGCTGGCGATCGCCTCCGAGCTCAAGCGTCGGGGGCGCAGTCCGGCCGTGATCTGCTCAGGGTACGGAGGGACCGCCCGGGACGCCGGACGACCGGTCGTCGCCGTGCCGGCCGGTCCCGGCGGCCGGCATGTCGGGGTGCTCGGCGACGAGGCGGCGCTTTATCTGGACGAGGGATTGCCCGTCGTCGTATGCCGGGACCGCGCGCGGGCGATCGAGACGGCCTGCGGGGAGCTCGGCCCCACGCATATCATCCTCGACGACGCCTTTCACCGCACCGAGCTCGAGAAGGACCTCGATATCCTTCTGCTCGACCACCGGCGGCCGTTCGGGAACGGAAGGCTGCTCCCCGGAGGGGAGCTCCGAGAGCCCCCCTCGGCCGCGCGGCGGGCCGACGCGATCGTCTTCACCAGAGCCTGCGGGAGCTCAGTGCCGGCAGAGGCCGCGCCGCATCTGGGCGCTGCGCCGGTATTCTTCGCCCGCCATCTGCCGGCCGGCCTGACCGGCAGGGACGGACGGCCCGTCGACGTCTCGTCGGTCTCGGGAAGGCCCGTCGTCCTCTTCTCGGGGATCGCGCGCCACGATTCGTTCGAGGATCTCGCGCGGGAGGCCGGCCTCGATCCCGCCGTCTCGGTCCGGTTCGACGACCATCACCGGTACCGGGCCGATGACGCCGATCTGATCGTCTCGCAGGAGGGAGCCGGCGCCGTTTTCGTGACCACCGGCAAGGACTGGGAAAAGGCGCTGCGCGCGATGCCGTCCTCGGTCGAGATCCTGCGCCTCGGCATGCGGATGGAGATAGAGGGGATCGAGCGCCTGCTCGCGCCCGTCATCTGAGGGGGCGCAACAAAAGGCGGCCTTCCTTTCGGAAGGCCGCCGGTATATCCAGGGTCACCCGAACCGGACGATCCCGCCTACCTGTCGTTCTCCAGCGTCAGCGGATCGGCGAAGTTCACGTGGATGCCGCAGGAGAACTCGATCTCGCGGTCTGTCTGCACCTCGTGGCCGTGGAAGGTGACGCGGGCGTTCGAGTAGATTTCCAGGTTGGTGTACTGCATGTCCACCAGCGGGGAAACGGTCTTCGTGTTGAACGGCACGAGGACGATGTAGGCCTCGACCTTGCTGTCGGCGGGGACGAGTATGCTCGTCTCGCCGCTGAAGGCGGGGATGGGGCCCGCGGTCCCGTCGCTCTGCACGAACGAGACTTCGTAGCCCGTCAGGAGGAAGTCGCCGAGGGAGTACTCCGGCTCGACGAAGGCGTTGTACGGCTTGTTGTGGATCTCGACCTTGAGCCAGTCCTCCTCGATGTAGTCGTCCTCGAGCTTGAGTGTGGTGGTCTTGTCATAGTAGAGAGAATCGCCCTGCTGCAGCACGTCGCTGAGGAAGGGCATCCCGTCGTTGACGTTGCTCACGTAGACCACGGTACGCTGATCGTAGTTGGTGTCGTCGCAGCCGGCGGAAATGACGGCGGCGGTCATCAGGAAAAGCGTCACGACGGCGTACTGTTTCATCGCTGACATCGGGCAACCTCCTCGATATTGACTGGCCATACGATGGTACACAGCCGGGTTACGCAATGATTGTGCCAGTTCCGTTTCCATCTGGAGTGTGCCAACTCTAATAATATGAAGATATTATGGAATTCTATCGCGGCCGTTTCCGCCGCCGCTTCCGGTTCGATGCAATCTGCACTTCTTTCTGTTGCGGCCCCCGGCCCGGTCTCCTATCATTCGCTCAAAGGAAAGGATGCCGCCATGGAGATCCGCCGCAGCGACATCGTCGTGATCGGCAGCGGGGCCGCCGGGCTTTTTTTCGCCCTGAAGGCCGCCGAGTTCGCCGATGTCGCCGTTCTGACGAAGAGCAGCGCAAAACAGTCCAATACGACATACGCGCAGGGAGGGATCGCCTCGGTGACGGACCGCGTGCGGGACTCGTTCGAGCTCCACATCAACGACACGCTGGAGTCCGGCAGGGGGCTCTGCGATCGCGAGGCGGTCGAGATCATGGTCCGCGAGGGCCCCGACAGGATCGATGAGCTCATAGAGCTCGGGGTCCGCTTCTGCAGAGACGAATCGAACGGCACCCTCGATCTCGGGCGCGAGGGCGGGCATACCCGCCCCCGGATCGTGCATTGCCGCGATCTGACCGGGGACGAGATCGAGCGCACGCTGCTGGCCGCCTGCCGCGAGTCGGGCCGCATCGTCATCGAAGAGGACCGGATGGCGGTCGATCTGATTACAGGCGGCGGGGGCAAGGTGCGCGGCTGCACCGTCCTCCGCCCCGACGGGACGTTCTATGCCCGTCTCGCGCGGCACACCGTCCTCGCCACCGGTGGTGCCGGGAAGATCTACCTGTATACATCCAATCCGGACGTGGCGACCGGGGACGGCGTCGCGATGGCCTGGGAGGCCGGAGCGAGGATCGAGAACCTCGAATTCGTCCAGTTCCATCCGACATGCCTCTATCATCCCAGGGCGAAGACCGAGCTGATCTCGGAGGCGCTCCGCGGCGAGGGGGCCGTGCTGCGGACGCGGGACGGCCGCGCGTTCATGCGCGATTACGATCCGCGCGCGGAGCTCGCTCCCCGGGACGTCGTCGCGCGGGCGATAGACGCGGAGATGAAGCGCAGCGGCGAAAAGAATGTTCTGCTCGATATCACGCACCGGCCGTCCGACTGGCTCCGGCAGCGTTTTCCACATATCTACACCACCTGCCTCGAATTCGGCATCGACATCGGCGTCGATCCGATCCCCGTGGTGCCGGCGGCGCACTACATGGTCGGAGGGGTCAAGGCCCGGATCGACGGGGACACGGGGATCGACGGGCTCTGCGCGATCGGCGAGGTCGCCTGCTCCGGTGTCCACGGCGCCAACCGGCTTGCGAGCAACTCGCTACTCGAGTCTCTCGTGATGGCGGCCCGCTGCGCCGCCCTGCTCCGGGCGCGGGGCGCGGGCGGGCGCGGGGCGGAGCAGGATCGCCCGATACCCGAGCCGGGGAGACGGGCGGCACTCGAGACGGTGATACTCGACCACGACTGGGACCTCGCCAGACGCATCATGTGGGACTACGTAGGGATCGTCAGGTCGGACGAGCGTCTGGGGATCGCGAATCAGCGGATAGCGCAGATCAGGGAGACTACAGACTTGATCATACGCCAGCACGGCATCTCTGCCGATCTGATCGAGCTTCGCAACATCGCGCTGGTGAGCAGCCTCGTCGTGGAGTCGGAGATGCGCCGCAAGGAGTCGCGCGGTCTGCACTTCAACGTCGACTGGCCCCGGACCGATCCGGCATGGGAACGCGGAACGCTGA
>JAQVGR010000120.1 GCA_028696635.1 Candidatus Krumholzibacteriia bacterium
CCGTCCGGGTACTCATCATCGATCACTATTCCCTGATCTCGAGCAGGACCTTCTCCCCCATCCTCGTCGCGGCGGCGTTCACCAGAGCGCGCAGCGCCTTCGCCGTCTGGCCGCCCCGGCCGATGACTTTGCCTACATCGGCCTTGTCGACGGAGAGGACGAGGATGATCGAATCCTCCCTGGTCTCCTCGCCTATCGTGATGGCCTCGGGCTTGTCCACCAGCATCTCCGAGATCCCGCGAACCATGTTCTTTATCGGATCGATCTTCATGCGTATCACACAGCCTTCGACCCGCGTTCGAGAACGCGGGGCAACTATACGTTCGAATCGTCCGCGGCCGGCTGAGCGCCGGACACATCCCCGCCGGCGGCGCCCGCCGCAGGTGCGCCCTCGTCCGCCGCGGCCTTCTCTTCCTCGGCCTTTTTCGCCGCGGCGATCGCCTTCTTGGAGAGTTTTTCCCGCGTGCGCTCCTGCGCCCTGGGCTGCTTGGCGCGCAGCTCCTCGATCTTCGCGTCGAGCTGGGGGATCGTCACGCCGGAGCGCAGCAGCCGCCAGCGCTCGAGGATCCCCGCCGATTTGAGGATGTTCGCCGCGTTCGGCGACGGTTTCGCGCCGTCGTCGAGCCACTTGTACACCTTGTCCTCGTCTATCCGGATCTCGGCCGGCTCCACCATCGGATTGTAGTAGCCGAGGATCTCGAGGAACCGGCCGTCGCGCGGATACCGCGAGTCCGCCGCGACGAGACGGTAGAAGGGCCTCTTCTTCGACCCCATGCGCTTCATCCTGATCTTTACTGACAAGATCGACCTCCGTCGTGATCGTCTTACGCCCGCTACTTGAACGGGAATCCTGCGGGCATCCGGCCCGCGACCTTCGACACTCGACTCATCATCCGGCGCATCTGCTGAAACTGGTCGAGCATGCGGTTCACGTCCTGGACGCTGGTCCCGCTCCCCCGGGCGATCCTTTTTCGCCTCGACCCGCCGATGAGCTGCGGGGAACGCCGCTCCTCGGAGGTCATCGAGCGAATGATCGCTTCGACCTTCTTCAGCTCGCCTTCGCCGACGTCCGGAGCCAGGGCGCCCTTGACCTTCATCCCGGGCAGCAGCCCGATCAGCTGGTCGACCGGCCCCATCTTCTTCAGCCGCTGAAGCTGGTCGAGGAAATCCTCGAGGGTGAAAGATTCCCTGCGGAGCTTCCGCTCCAGCTCCCTGGCTTCCTTCTCGTCTATCGTCTCCCGGGCCTTATCGACGAGGGACGCGACGTCCCCCATGCCCAGGATCCTTCCCGCCATGCGGTCGGGGAAGAACGGCTCGAGGTCGCCGACCTTCTCCCCGACGCAGACGAACTGTATCGGCACGCCGGTGACGGCCCGTACCGACAGCGCGGCGCCTCCTCTCGAATCTCCGTCGAGCTTCGTCAGGACGACGCCGGAACAGGTTATCCGATCCCGGAACTCCCGGGCGACGGCGACCGCTTCCTGGCCGGTCATGGCGTCGAGCACGAGGAGCACATGCTCGGGATCGAGCGTCTCCTTCACGGCGGCGAGCTCCTCCATCATCCCCTGATCGATGTGGAGCCGCCCCGCCGTGTCCACGATCAGCGTATCGCGCAGGGTGCGCCGCGCCTCGGCGACGCCTCCCCGGACTATCTCCGTCGCGGGGATCGAGGTCCCCGGCGCATGCGCCGGAACGCCGATCTGATCGGCCAGCACGACGAGTTGCCTCACCGCCGCGGGACGATGGATATCCGCAGCCACCAGCAACGGTCTGCGCCCCCTGGCCGTCAGCGAAGCGGCCAGCTTCGCGCAGAAACTCGTCTTCCCCGCCCCCTGCAGCCCGCAGACCATAACGGCGGCGGGGGATCCCGACAGGGTCAGCGGCGCGGGCACCGAACCGAGAAGGCGCACGAGCTCCTCGTGCACGATCCCCATGATCTGCTGATCGGGGGTGAGGCTGGACAGAACCGACTGCCCGAGCGCCCGCTCTCCGACCCGGCCGACGAACTCCTTGACTACCTTATAGTTGACGTCCGCCTCGAGGAGGGCCCTGCGGACCTCCTTCATCGCGGCCTGGACGTGCTGCTCCCGGACTTTCCCGTGTCCCCGCAACTCTTTGAAAACGCGGGCGAACTTGTCGCCGAGGTCCTGGAACACCGGCACGAACCCCCCGCTCGTAAATGACATAAAATAGCACGATTCCCCAGGGGGGGCAAGCGAAAACGGGAGTGCGGCGGACGGCGGGCTACCCCCGGATCGCCGCTATGGCCGACGCATAGTCGGGGGAGCGGTATACAGCCGTCCCGGCGACGAGGCATTCACCTCCGGCCCCCCGGACGAGTTCCGCCGTCCGGGGGTTGATCCCTCCGTCGACCTCGATCAGGTATCGATATCCCGCTGATCGTTTCAGCGCCGCGGCCTCGGCGATCTTGGGAACGACCTCGCCCATGAACGACTGTCCCCCGAACCCGGGGAAGACGGTCATCAGCAGAAGCAGATCGAGCGAGCCGAGCAGGTGGCGGACGCGCTCGAGCGGGGTGTCCGGGTTGATCGCCAGCCCGGCACGGCGGCCGGCGCCGTGAAGCGCATCGACGATCTTCTCGTGCCCTTCCCCGACCGCCTCGAAATGGAACGAGACCAGCGCGCTCCCCGCCTCGGCGAATTTCACCGCCCACGCCCCCGGATCGCTGATCATCAGGTGCGTCACGAGCGGCCGGGTCGCGAGCCGGGCGATCGCCTCGACGATCATCGGCCCGAAGGTGATGTTCGGAACGAAGTGCCCGTCCATCACGTCGATGTGGTGGAAATCCGCCCCGGCCTCCTCTACCGCCCGCACCTCGGCCTCGAGGCGCGTGAAATCGGCCGACAGTATCGAGGGACCTACGGCGGCGCGCCCCGTCTCAATCGACGGTAGAAACGACGAGTTCAATCGTCCCCCCCTCCTTGATCGAATATCCCGGCGGCGGCGTCTGCGAGATGATCGTTCCGGGGAAGCGGCTGTCGTCGCGCCTCGGGACCACCCTCGTCACATGGAAACCGCCGCGCTCCAGCCGTTCCCTGACGAACTGCGCGTCGGTGCCGCGCAGATCGGGCATGAGGAAGACCCGCGGCTCTCCGGTCATGCACAGGAGCAGGTCGACCGGGGAGCCGTTGGCCACGGCCGTCCCCGGAGGCGGACTGAGGGCGGCGACCCGGTTCTGCCCTCCGTCGTGCGTGAAGATCCGCGAGATCCGCCCGCGGCGCAACCCCGCTCCCTCGATGGCGAGATCGGCTTCCCGCAGCGAGCCGCCGATCAGATCGGGCACCGCTTCCATCCTCTCTCCCGAGCTGGCGATCACCCTGACGGTCCGCCGCCCCTTGAGCCCTTCGCCTGATGCAGGGTCCTGCTCGAGCACGCACCCGGCCGGCACCTCGTCGGAGCTCCGCTCGCCGACGATCGCGATCTTCAGCCCCCGCCGGCTGCACGCCTCCTCGGCGGCCGCCACCGGCATCCCTTTCATGTCGGGGACGATCACGATGTCTCCCCGGCCGGTGATGATCGGGAGCACGATGAACTGGAATATCGCCATCCCGACGGCGAACGCCCCGACGGCGATGAGTCCGTAGAGGGCCAGCGGATGAATGACGCGTCCTCGTCCCGGTTCAGTCATGACACGCTCCGGTCAACCGGTCTCCCGGCGACAGCCGGAACCCCCTGAGGAACTGTTCCGCCGGGAGCGGCCGGCGCCCCTCGGACTGCAGCCGCAGAAGCCTGACCGCGCCTGAGCCGCAGGCGACCGTCACCGCTTCGCCCGCCGCGTCGAGGACGGTCCCCGGCGCGGCGTCATGATCGGTTTCGGGCGCCGGTTCCGCCGCGAGCACCTTGAGCAGCGTCCCGCCGAATGCGGTGTAACTTCCCGGCCACGGGTTCATCCCCCGGATATGGTCGTGGACCGACGCCGCCCGGCGGTGCCAGGGGATCTCCCCGTCCCGCTTTTTCAGCCTCGGCGCGTACGTGATCCCTTCGTCGGGCTGCGGCGAGGGCTCGAGAGCGCCGCCTTCGATCCGCTCGATCGTCTCCACGAGCAGAGCGGCCCCCGCCGCGGCGAGCCGGCCGGAGAGCTCCCCCGCAGTCTCGCGCTCTCCGATCTCGATCGCCCGCTGCATATAGACCGGCCCCGCATCGAGCTCCCTCACCATGCGGATCGTCGACACCCCGGTAATCCTGTCGCCCGATACGATTGCCATGTTGACCGGGCTCGCGCCGCGCCAGGCGGGAAGGAGCGATGCATGGAGGTTCACAGCCGCCCTCCGCGGGAGCCGGAGGATCTCCTCGGGAAATATCAGTCCGAACGCCGCGACGACGAAGAAGTCGGCGCCCAGCGAGGCGAGCCGCTCGCGCCCCTCCCCCCGGCGGAAGCTCCCGATCACCTCGGTCTCGATTCCCAGACGCTCGGCGGCCCGCCGTACAGCGGTCGGCGCCGGGCGCCTGCCCCGCCCGGCGGGGCGATCCGGCTGGGTGACAACCAGCGCGGGGCGCATCGGCCCCGCAGAGAGCGCCTCGAGCGACGGCACGGCGAAATCGGGAGAGCCGAAGAAGACGATCCTCGACATCCGCTCACCCCTGCCGGTCGTGGCGCGCGAGCTCCCTGAGCTTCCCGCGGACCAGCGCCCTCGCCCCGAGCGAGATCCGGTCGACGAAGAGGACGCCGTTGAGATGGTCGATCTCGTGCTGGATGATCCGCGAGACGAGCCCCTCGGCTTTCAGGCGGCGCCGCTCCCCCCCCTCGTCCTGGTACTCGACCTCTATCTCTGCAGGGCGCGTGACCTTGCCGCGGACGCCGGGGACGCTGAGGCATCCTTCCTCGACGCACGCGGTCCGGTCGCTGCACGAGACGATCCGGGGATTGACCAGCGCGACCAGCGTATCGGGGTTGTCCGGCTCGGGATTGACCACGGCGACCTGCCGCGACACGCCGACCTGCGGCGCGGCGAGCCCGACCCCCTCCTCGACGATCATCGTCTCGACCATGCCCCGGATCAGCCCGGCGAGCGCCTCGTCGAACTCCTCGACCGGTTCCCCCTTCTTTCGGAGAACGTCGTCGCCGTATATCCTCACGCCCAACGACCTCATCCGGATACTAATCCTTCTTCTTCTCTATGACGGTCGCGATCGCGCTCTTGACGACCTCGATCTTGACGTTCTCGGCTATCCTGAGCACGATGACGTGCTCTTTCGAGTCGGCGACCACCCCGTAGATACCCCCGTTCGTGACAACCTTGTCGCCCTTGCCGACCGATTCGATCATCTTCTTGTGCTCCTGCTGCTTCTTCTGCTGCGGCCGTATCAGCAGCAGGTAGAAGACGATGAACACCATGATGATCGGGACGAACATCATCAGGGGGTTTCCGCCCTCACCGCCCTGCGGATTCGCGAAGAGAAACGCGATATTGATCATCCTGCCTCCTCGGGGTCGCCGTTGTCCCGCCCGGCGGAAGCTCCGCCGCGGCGGTCGTGGAATTCGCGCCGCCATTGCTCGAAACGGCCTTCCTTGATACTCTGCCGCATTGCTTCCATCAGATGCAAGTAAAAACGGATGTTGTGGACCGTGGCGAGGCGCGGGCCGAGCATCTCGCCGGCCATGAAGAGATGGCGCAGATAGGCGCGCGAGAAGGTGCGGCAGGTCTCGCAGTCGCAGTCCGGATCGAGCGGTCCGAAATCGTCGCGGAAGGCGGCGTTCCTCAGCGCGAGACGCCCGGCGGAGGTGAATACCGTGCCGTTGCGGGCGTTCCTGGTCGGCATCACGCAGTCGAAGAGGTCCACGCCGCGAGCGACCGCCTCGACGATGTCCCAGGGAAAGCCGACACCCATCAGGTACCGGGGCTTCTCCGGGGGGAGGAGGGCGGCAGTGAATCCCGCCAGCTCGTACAGCTCGCCGGTCGGCTCGCCGACGGAGAGCCCCCCGATCGCGTACCCGGGAAGGTCGAGCCGGACCAGGTCC
>JAQVGR010000121.1 GCA_028696635.1 Candidatus Krumholzibacteriia bacterium
TCCAGTTCGCCAGGATGGGAGAGCCCGCCCTCAACGACGCCGTCCTCGACGTGCTCGAGGAGCTGCCCGACAGATACGATGCCCCCGGACTCATGCCTGCCCTTTCGACGATCGCGCCCGCCGGGCGGGAGGGGTTTTTCGAGCGGTTGCTCGATATCGCCCATTCGCGGTACCGGGGCCGGTTTCAGCTCCAGTTCTCGCTCCACACGACCGATCCGGACAGGCGCGACTGGCTGATGCCCGTGCGGAAGTGGGATTTCGAGGAAATCGCGCGTTTCTCCGGGCGATTCCGTGTGCCGGGCGGGAGGAAGGTCACGTTGAATTTCGCCCTGGCCGAGGGTATGCCGGTTGATGCGGATACGCTGCGGCGGCATTTCGATCCCGCAACCTTCTTCATCAAGATCACCCCGGTCAATCCCACGTATGCAGCGGCGAGGAGCGGCCTGCGATCTTCGGTCGGCGCGGGATCGGATACGGAGCGCCTGCTCGATACGCTTCGAGACTGCGGATACGAGGTCCTCCTGTCGATCGGCGCTCGCGAGGAGAACGCGATCGGCAGCAACTGCGGGCAGTACATCAGGGCGTTTCTCGAGGCGGAGAGCGGGCTGGAATCGAGCTACAGCCGCCGGCTCGTGAGCGTATGATCGCCCGTATTCAGGGGCTCCATGACACGATCATGAATGTTCTTACGGGCACTGTTCGCCCGCGTCCGTCCCCCAGATGACCGTTCCGCTCGATGTGATCGCGATGTCGGTTCCGCAGATCGGAACGGCGTGCGGCCAGATGTTGCCGATCGCATACAGGACGGCGTCACCCATGTGGTAGACCGAAGCGCCGGTGACGCCGGTGAAGTCGTTTCCGCCGAAATCGCCTGCGGTTCCGAGGTCGGGGGAGAGCCCGTTGTCGTTGCGCACTCCGCGGGCGCAGATGAAGGTGTTGCCGCGGATCGTCGGGTTCGCCTCTTCGTTCTGGCAGCGGATGGCGCCGTAGTTGGCGAAGCCTCCGGGATGATCGAAGACGTTGTTTTCGATCAGCGGCGTGCCGCTCTGTATCTGTATTCCGTTCTGGCCGCCGCCCACTATCCTGTTCCCGCGGATGAAGACGTCGGACGGGATCCCGGACACGTCGACCGGTATCGACATGTTTTCGAACTCGTTCTCCTCGACGACGAGGGTTCCGAACCAGTTGGTGGCGTAGACGCCGTAGGAGCTGGTCCGGAAGTCATTGTCCGCGACCTCGACCGTGCCCGTGTTGTACGGCCTCACTCCGCCGTACAGGTTCGTCGTCTCCGAGGTGAAGGTGTTGTGGGCGACCGTCATGTCGTCGTTGTTGACGAAGATGCCGAACGTCATCGCGGCGTAGGGCGCTCCGATGCTGAATCCGGCGACCGTTGATCCTTCTCCGCTCTGAATGGCGGCTGTATAGCTCCCCTGCGACGGAACGAGCGTCCCCGAGCCGTAGATCGCGGTCTTCTCGGCGCCCTCTCCCTTGCCGGCGATGTCGCCGATGAGGATCTGCCCTTCCAGGAGGATGAGCGGGAAGGTCTCGCCGTGAGCGGCGTCGTAGGTCCCCGGGAGCACGCGGATCACCGTGTTCGCCCCCGCCGCCGCGATTGCGTGCGTGATCGTCCGCCACGGTTCGCCGCTCGTGCCGGGGTTGGTGTCGAGCCCCGCGTCGGCGTCGACGAAGTAATCCCCGGCCATGTCTCCGACCCCCGCGCAGTGCACCGAGTCGCAGAAGGAGGTGCCCATGGAGACGGTGCAGACCTTGGGGCCGATCGAAGCGGGGGAGAACCGCACCACGATGGTCCTGATCTCCCCTTCGCCGAGGCTGAAGGCAGGATCGCCCACAATCGAGAAATCGCCGCTCGCCTCGGCCGCGGTCCCCGACAGCGTGCCCGTTCCGATGTTCTCGATGTCGAAGGACAGATCTGTGTCGCTGCCGATCTCCCTGCTGCCGTAATCGATGCTCGTGACGGAGATCGCGCAGACCGGATCGTCGTCCTTTGCCGACGGCTTCTGCGAATCGTCGCTGCACGCCGAAAGCGCCAGGAACGCGATGAAACCGATACCGGTCAGGAGCCGTCTCGAATCCATGGCCATCCTCCTTTTGCCCGCCGGGTGCAACCCTGAAGGTTGACCGGACCGCATGATCGGAAGCCGATGCGCGTCTGACAGGGAATGATGATCGTGGATAGCACGGGTAACGGATCGCGGTCAACATGAAAACGGCCCCCAGGGATCCGGGGGCCGTTTATCGATCAGACATTGACGGGCGGGCTTACTTGATCGCCGCCTTGATGGCGAACTGGAAGCGCATCGCGTCGTAGTCGGCGGTGACGTCGTCCTCGCCGAAGGCGCGGGTGAGGTACTCGGTCTTGCACATGGCGACCTCGATCATCGCCTGCACGTTCCCCGTGATGTCGTACATCAGGTTGCCGAAGACCTCGGAGTTCATGTCCTTGAGGGTGTAGGCCTCGCCGTCGTCGGGGGCCTTCCATTCCTCCTCGTCGGGATCGTCGAAGCCGTAGCCGAGGTTCAGGGTGACCTTGTCGGCGGCCTTCAGACTGATCATCCCCCAGCCGCCCATCGACGGCAGCGCCTCGTTCATCGGGGTCGTGCTCTGGCCGATCCCGCCGAGGTACTGGCCGAGGGCCTGGCCGGTAAAGAACTCGCCCATCAGGGTCACTTTCTTGCTGATCGTCACCGACAGGTCGGCGCCGACGGACCACGAGTCGACCGAAAGCGAATCCTCCGGTCCGTAGACCGACTGGCCGAAGTGGCCCCACGCGCCGACGGCCAGGGCGTTGCCGTCGCCGAACTTCGAGTCGAGGCCGAGGCGTCCCTGGACCGTGGGGAATCCCGCGTCGGCTCCGTCATCGAGCTTGTCGCCGTCGAGATCGGAGAAGATGTTGCGGGAGATCCCCGCGTCGATCTTGATCGTCGCATCGTCGCCCATCGGCGTCCACAGGGCGCCGCGCATCTGCGGCCGGCGGTACCCGATATTGCCCTGGTTCCAGAGGACCGTGTAGTTTGCCGTCTTCGCGACGAGAGGGGAGATGATGTCCGACGTCTGGCCGGCGAGGAACGACCACTGCTCGCCCTTCATCTGCACGTAGGCGTGGCGGAGAAGGACCTGCGACTTGTTCTCGGCGGCGGCGAGCCCGTAGAAATCGAACTCGAGCTTTGCCGAGGTGGTGAAGGTCTCTTCCTTCCACCAGAAATCGAGGCCGATGCGCGATTCGTTGGCGGTCATGAAGAATTCGTTATCCTTCGTCTCGCCGTAGGGATTTACCCAGAAACGGTAGTTCCCCGGATAGATGCTCGCGTCGTCGTAGATCGCGTCGGCCTTGAAGAAACCGCTGAACTTGAAGCCGTAGGCGGGCTCATCGCCGGCTGCTGCGGGGGCGGCGACGAGGGCCGCGAGCATCACCGCGAGGGATGCTGCGAGAAAACGGTTCATGACGCTCTCCTTCCGTAAAAGTGGGCACGGTTGACTCGCACAAGGGCAAAACGAATGTGAAGAATCGCGAAAAAGCGCCCGCCTGTCAAGCCCAAGTTTTCCTCGAGCGCGGGCGGAGCGCGGTCTCCGGGAAGGCGTTCGCCTGCGGCGACATATTTTTTATTTGCCATTCTCCCGCAGGGTGCTATATTTGTCCCGTCCTAAGAGGTTTGGAAGTGAATCGAGGAATCCAGATAAAGACGAGAGACAGAACCTGCCATGTTGATCCTCTCTATTCGGGTATTGCGACATTCCTTTCCAAAATCACAATCGACGGGAATTGCAGTCTCGGAAGAGACCGACGGGAGATCAGCATGAAGATCTATGTGGGAAACATGTCGTTCGATTCGAGTGAGAGCGAGCTTCGCAAGGCGTTCGAGGCTCACGGCCAGGTGGACTCCGTGAATATCATCACGGACAGGGACACCGGCAGGCCGAAGGGCTTCGGTTTCGTCGAGATGAACAACGACGAAGAGGCCAAGAAGGCGATCGAAGCGATGAACGGCAAGGATTTCATGGGCCGTGCCCTCAACGTCAACGAAGCCCGTCCCCGCACCGACGGTCCTCGCCGCGGCGGCGGCGGCGGCGGCGGCAGAGGTTTCGGGCGCAGCTTCTAGCACCCTCCGGAAATCTCCAGGACCGAGTGGCAGGCTCGAGTACTGATAATGACAGCGTGGGAAGCCGGGCCCCGGCTTCCCACGCATGACCGCCGCGGAGGAAGTGAAACCACGAACAGCTCCCTCGAGCGATAACGTTGATTATGTTGCTGTATCTTATCAATCCGTCGAACCCCCTCATCAACATCGTCAAGGTTAAGGAAAGCCGCTGGAACCGCTACCGCGTCTGGCAGCCCCTCGGCCTGATGGTCCTTGCCGGGCTGACGCCGCCGGAGTGGGAAGTCTCGATCATAGACGAGAACCTCGGCCTGCCGGACTACGAGTCCATGCCGCGCCCCGACCTGGTCGGCATCACCGCGTTCACCTCGCAGGCCAATCGCGCGTACGAGCTCTCCGGATACTTCCGGAACCTCGGGGTGCCGGTGGTGCTCGGCGGGATCCACGCGACGATGTGCATGGAGGAGGCCGGAGAGCACGCGGACTCGATCGTCACCGGAGAGGCTGAAGGCGTCTGGCCCCGGGTCCTCGACGATGCCAGGGAAGGCCGCCTGAAGAGCGTTTACGAGGGCGGGAGGGCCGATCTGAGCGACATCCCGCTCGCCCGCCACGACCTGCTCGACGGAAGGTACGCCCTGGGGTCCATCCAGACGACGCGCGGGTGCCCGTTGAACTGCGGGTTCTGCAGCGTGACGGCGTTCAACGGGGCCGATTACCGCCAGCGGCCGATAGATGACGTGATACGGGAGTTCCGGACGATCCGCGAGAGGCTCGTCCTCGTGGTGGACGACAACCTCATCGGCACCCAGCCCGAGCACATCGAGCGGGCCAAGGACCTCTTCCGGGCCATGATAGCGGCCGATCTGAAAAAGGAATGGGTGGCCCAGGCCACGATTAACTTCGCCGACGACGAGGAGCTCCTCGAGCTGGCCTCGAAGGCCGGATGCAGCGGCGTCTTCATCGGGTTCGAGTCGCTCGACCCCGACAAGCTCGTCGACCTGGGCAGGAAATTCAAGCTCATGAAGGATCGAGATTTCCGGTCCTCGGTGCGGCGGATCCAGCGGCACAACATCATGGTCGTCGGCTCGTTCATCATCGGCCTGGACATCGACGAGCCGGGGGTGGGCCGGCGGATCGCCGAGGTGGCCGACCGGTACGGCATCGACAACCTCAATGCGCTCTTCCTCACGCCGCTCCCCGGCACGCGCCTCTACGACCACATGAAGGCGGACGGGCGCATTCCCCTCGACAGGTTCCCCGGGGACTGGAAGTACTACACGCTGACCTTCCCCGTCGCCCGGTACACGCATTTCTCTCTCGACGGCATCATCAGGGAGATGGATGCGTGCAACGAGTCGTTCTACTCGATGCCGAAGATCCTGCGGCGCGTGTGGAGCCACCTGTGGCGGGGGCGCAAGCCGTTCCTCAGCCTCGTGGGCAATCTCTCGTACAGGAACAACGTCCGGATGGGGCACAAGGCGCACGCCGACTTCAGGCGCCGGGTCGGGTCGAGACTCGATTGATCTTCCGCGATTCAGTCCAGGCCGTCAGGATATCTCCATCATCCGCTCGATCGCCCCTCGCGCCGCGTCGGCGATATCCCCCGGCACGGTGACGACCGGCTCCAGCGTCTCGAGGGAGCGCAGGACCTTCTCGAGGGTGATCTTCTTCATGTTGGGGCAGACCGCCGCCCCGGAGGCGGGGATGAACGTCTTTTCGGGGTAGAGCTTCGAGAGACGGTAGCACATCCCCACCTCGGTCCCCACGATGAACACCCCGGCTTCGCTTTCACCGGCGTAGCGGATCATGCCCCCGGTGCCGAGGGCGATGTCCGCCTCGGCCTCCGTCTCGGGGTCGACCTCG
>JAQVGR010000122.1 GCA_028696635.1 Candidatus Krumholzibacteriia bacterium
AGCGCCACGACCTCGTCGGGATTGACCCCCTTGTGGGGCTCCGTGCGGAAGAAGTCCTTCACGAACTTGCGCACGGCCGGTATCCGCGTCGAGCCGCCGACGAGGATCACCTCGTCGATCTGCTCGACTCTCAAGCCGGCGTCGGCGAGCGCCTGCTTGCAGGGCTCGACGGTGCGGTTGATCAGCGGGAGGACGAGCTTCTCCATCTCGGCGCGCGTGAGGTTGAGGTCGAGATGCCTCGGGCCGTCCTCGCCGGCGCTGATGAAGGGGAGGTTGATGTTTGTCTCGTGGACGGTGCTCAGCTCGCACTTGGCCTTCTCGGCCGCCTCGCGGATCCGCTGCATCGCCATCCGGTCGCCGGAGAGATCCTTCCCGTCCGACTCCCTGAACCGCTCGACTATCCAGTCGGCGATCGTCCTGTCGAAGTCGTCGCCGCCGAGCATCGTATCGCCGTTGGTCGACTTGACCTGGTAGACCCCGTCGCTGAGCTCGAGGATCGAGATGTCGAAGGTGCCGCCGCCGAGGTCGTAGACGGCGATCTTCCCCGCCTTTTCCTTCTCGAGGCCGTAGGCGAGGGCCGCCGCGGTCGGCTCGTTGACGATCCGCTTCACCGTGAGCCCTGCGATCTGCCCCGCGTCCTTGGTGGCCTGCCGCTGCCCGTCGTTGAAATACGCCGGCACCGTGATGACCGCCTCGGTGACCTCCTCGCCGAGGTATTCCTCTGCGAATCCCTTGATCGCGCGCAGCAGCATCGCCGAGATCTCCTGCGTCCGGAAAGCCTTGTCGCCGAGCTCGACGAGTATCTCGTCCTGCTTCCCCTTCTTGACCCGGTAGGTCATGTGCCCGATCTCTTCCGCGGCCTCGGAGTAGCGCCTGCCGATGAACCGCTTGATGCTGTATATCGTGTTCTCGGGATTGGTCACGGCCTGCCGCTTGGCGAGCTGGCCGACGAGGCGCTCGTTGTTCTTGGCGATCGCGATGACCGACGGGGTCGTGCGCCCCCCCTCGGCGTTGGAGATGATGACCGGCTCGCTGCCCTCGATGACCGCCACGCACGAGTTCGTCGTGCCGAGATCTATGCCGATGACCTTTCCCATATCTGTCACCTTTTCATTCGGAGCCGCCCTCCGCGTCCTTCCCCTTCGATACGAGAACGCGCGCGGGGCGCAGCACCTGGTCGTGGAACGTGTATCCTCTCTGAACCACCTCGGCGACGCATCCCGGCTCGATATCGCCGGTCCGGACCTCGCCGCCCGCTTCATGCACCTGCGGGTCGAACGGCTTCCCCATCGCGTCGATCTCGCCGAGCCCCTCCCTGGCGAGGGTCTCCGTCAGCGAAGAGCTGATCAGCCTGGTGCCCGCCCTGAACTGGTCCCCCGCATCGGCCGGCGCCTGCAGCGCGCGGTCGAAGTCGTCGAGAACGTGGAGGAGCGACTTGACGAGCCCCGCAGCCGCCCGCTTTTCATGCAATTCCCATTCCCGGCGCGTGCGTTTCTTGTAGTTTTCAAACTCGGCGGCCAGCCTGAGCAGTCTATCTTCATGTTTTTTAGCCAGTTGCTCCGATTCGGCGAGACGGTTCCCGAGATCCTGGAGCATCTCGTTCTTCCGGCTCAGCAACTCGGCAAGCTCCTTGTCCTTGTGTCTTTTAGACCGCTTCCGGCCCGGCTTCGCCATCCCGTCGTGCGGGTGCTCCCCGCCCGCCGCATCCCCGCCATCCCCGGGGCCCCCGGCGGATCCGCGCGTCTGCTCATCGGACCCGGGCCGCTCCACCGCCGTCTCCTCGCCGTTCCGCTCGTTCTTTCCGGTCTCTTTGCCGGTCACTGTACTTCCTCCCGGAGGTTGCGCCAGGCCGTCAGGCCGGCTCAGCTGCGCGGCCTCTGCAGCTCTCTCGCCGTCCCGTCGAGGAGCGAGAGCACGAGGCGGTAGCTCATGCGCATGGGGCCGATCACGCCGAGAAGCCCCTCGCACGCCCCGCCGGGAAGCGCCCTGGTGACGAGCGCGAGCTCCTCGAGGCCGCCGAGCCTGTTCTCTCGTCCGATCGTCACTATCGTGCCCCGTCCGAAGCGGCCCTTGAGCGCCTCGAGGATCAGGCTCTTGCGCCCCATCAGGCGCACGAGCGAGGTGAGCACCCGCGGATCGGCGAACTCGGCGTTCATCCCGGATTTATCCATGCCGTCGAAGTAATACTCGACGTCGCAGTCGCCGCTGAAGAGGTACAGCGACTCGGCGGCCACCGCGGCGGCGATCTCCCGCTCCGCCCCGCTCCCCTCGCGCAGGTAGCCGATCAGGCGCTCGTGCGCCTCCTCGACCGGATACCCGGCGATCCGCTCGTTCATGATCTGCGCCGCGCGGGCGATGATCTCGATGCGGTGCCTCCTGCCGAAATCGATGCCGACCGAACGCTCCCTGCCTCCCCGGATATCCAGGACGACGAGCCCGCGCGATCCCTCGTGCTGGATGATCCGCAGGCGCTCGACCGTCCCCCCCGGACCGAAGATCCCCACCATCAGCCCCATGCAGGAGGTAAGCTCGCCTATCAGGCGCGAGGTGCGCATCATGACGTCGCGCACGTCCTCGTTCTCGCGGCCCAGTCGCGCCCGTATCGTCTCGGCGAGGCGGCGCTGCGGGGCCGAGACGTCCCCCAGACCGTCGACGTAATGCCGGAACCCCGCGTCGCCGGGGACACTCCCTGCCGACACGTGCGGCTTGTACAGGTACCCCTTCTCCTCGAGCCGGTGCAGAATCCCCCGTATCTGCGCGGTGCTGGCCGGGATCCGGTAGCGCCTCCGGAGCATCCGGGAGCTGACCGGGCCGCCCGTCTCAATGTGCAGATCGACGAGCAGATCGAGCAGCTCGGACTCTGCGGGGGTCATATCGATCCGTTCGGGCATCGCTGGCACTCTCCGATGTCGACTGCTAACCTTCTGGGGTAATGTAATTTCTCTCGTGTCCCCTGTCAAGCCCGGCCGCACTCCGCCACGGCCGGGGTCGCCTCCCGGCTCTCATGCACGGACCGTGCCCGGGGGATCACCTGATCACGTCGCCGATGCGGCCCGGCCGCAGCCAGCGTTTCCCGTAGTCGACGGAGAAGTAGATGAACAGGGCCTTGCCGCGGAGCAGCTTCATATCCAGCGGCCCCCAGAAGCGGCTGTCGTAGCTGTTGTCGCGGTTGTCGCCCATGACGAAGATGTGCCCCGGCGGCACCACCTGCGGCCCGTACCGGCGCCGCGGGGCGCTTCCGCGTATGTGCTTCGTGTAGCGCTCGTCGAGGGGAACGCCGTCGACCTTCACTATCGTGTCGACGACCTCGACGGTCTGCCCCGCAACGGCGATGCACCGCTTGATGTAATCGGTCTTCCCGTCGCCGGGGAACTTGAATATGACGATGTCTCCCTGCCGGGGGTCGCGCACAGCCGGCAGACGGTAGTCGATGAACGGAACCTTGGCGCCGTAGATGAACTTGCTGGCGAAGAGGAAATCCCCCTTGAGCAGGGTGTCCTCCATCGATTCGGAGGGTATGTGGTAGCTCTGTATCAGCAGGGCGCGAACTATCAGGGCCAGGACGACCGCGGTGACTATGATCTCCGCGTATTCGCGCAGCTTCGATTTCACCGTGCCGCGCTTCCCCCGTCCCTTCTCCTCGGTCGTCTCGTTGCCGCTCATCCGCTCCTCCGGTCTTTCTGCCGTCGCTTATCGGTCTGTCGTCCGTCCGGCCGGGGCCCGCCGCCCGCCGCGGAGTGTGAATGATGCATCATCGGGACGGTAAAATCAACAGATACCGCGGCTCTAGAACCCGATGACCGCGGCCAGCCCCCCACCGCCGCCGGGGGCGACGGCCGGCTCGAGCCGGAACCGCATATCGTGCAGATGCGCGTCGACGTAGGCATCGAGGACGATAACCAGCACGGTCCCCGCGCTCCACCATACCCAGTCTATCTTCCTCTCCTTGTATTCCTCCATCCAGGCGTTGTGGTACCGCCAGTCGGAATTGAGGCAGATATCGGCGCCCTCGAGACCGCAGGGCACGTACTTGGGGAACGAGTCGCGCAGGTCGGCCTCGCGGCTCTCCCTGCGCGCGTTGTCGATGATCCGGAGGAGGTAGAACATCTCGGCCCCCATCGCGATCGCCGCCTTCAGCGGCTTCTCGTTGTAGATCTGGCCGAGCCCGGGAACGAGCAGCGCGCAGAGCATCGCCGTGCGGGGGCTCTTGCGCCTCTCCCAGGAACTCCCCTCGATGCGTGGCTCCCCCGTCTCGCCGGCGAGAAGCTCCTTGATCCGCTCGGAGGACCATTGCGTCCCGACGGAAGCGGTGTCGGAGACGGCCGGGGCGGCGGCCGCGGTGTCGGAGACGGCCGGGGCCGGAGGAGGGATCGTGTCGGTCGCCGATTGCCGCTGAGCGCGCGCCCTGTCGGCCGGGGCGAGGCAGATGAGGATACAGGCGGCGACCGCCGCGATCCCCGCCGCCGGGCCCTTCCCTGGCATCCTTCCTCCCAACTTCGCCGCCCCCGCTGCGTCCCCCCCGCCGACCGGCGCCGCAGCGGCGCGGGCCGGGGCCGGGACAGAAAAATGGCGGGAACGTGTGGGAATCGAACCCACCCCGGATGGTTTCAGCACCCGGCAGAAGGATTTGAAGTCCTCGGGGCCCACCAGAACCCGTCCATTCCCGCTTCCAGCTATAAAAATATCGTATCAGGTCGACGGTGTAAAGGGGCACCTGCCGTCATGCGACACCGATCCGCCCCGCTGCGGCGATCTCAGGAGAGCAGGGCGACCGCCTCGATCTCGACCAGCGCGCCGAGCGGCAGCGCGGCGACCTCGTAGGCGGCCCGGGCCGGCGGGTCCCCGGCGAAATATTCGCTGTAGATCGCGTTCATCGCCTTGAAATCGCCGATCGAAGCGAGCAGAACCGTCGTCTTGACGATCGAGGCCCGGGTCCCCCCCGCCGCCTCGACGATAGCGGTGAGGTTCTCGAGGACCCGCACGACCTGGTTCTCGAGCCCCTCCACGAGGCTTCCCGTGGCCGGATCGATCCCGATCTGGCCCGAGACGAACAGCAGGTCTCCCGCCCTGACCGCCTGGCTGTATGGGCCGACGGCCGCGGGCGCATCGGGGGTGCTGACGATCCGCTTGGTCACGGCGCTCTCCTTTCTGCTCCGCGCTACTCCACGGTGACGCTCTTCGCCAGGTTGCGCGGCTGGTCGACGTGGCATCCGCGCAGCACGGCGATGTGGTACGCCATCAGCTGCAGGGGAATCACGGCGAGGATCGGGTAGAGGAAATCGAGCGTCTGCGGGATGAAGATCACGTGGTCGGCCATCTCGATCAGCTCCTCGTTCCCCTCGCTCGTGATGGCGATGACCTTGCCCTTGCGCGCCTTGACCTCGTTGATGTTCCCGACGATCTTCTGGTAGGCGGCGTCGCGCGGGCAGATGATCACGACCGGCATGTTGTCGTCTATCAGGGCGATCGGGCCGTGCTTCATCTCGGCCGCCGGATACCCCTCGGCGTGCACGTAGGAGATCTCCTTGAGCTTGAGCGCCCCCTCGAGGGCGACGGGATAGTTGGCGCCGCGGCCGAGGTAGAGGAAGTTGTCGTGCCTGCAGTACCGCTCGGATATCTCCCTTATCTTCCCGTTCGACCCGAGTATCTGCGAGACCATGTCGGGAAGCGCCTTGAGCGCCGCGATGATCTGGCGGCCCTCCTCGAGCGGGATCGTGCGCAGGCGGCCGAAGACGAGGGCGAGCAGCGCGAGCACGCTGATCTGCGAGGTGAAGGCCTTCGTCGAGGCGACCCCGATCTCCGGCCCCGCGTGGGTATAGACCCCGGCGCTCGATTCGCGGGCGATTGTGCTGCCGACGACATTGACGATCCCCATGCAGGGAACGCCGCGGTTCTTCGCCTCCCGCAGGGCGGCCAGGGTGTCGACCGTCTCCCCCGACTGGCTGATCGCGAAGACGAGGGTCCCCGGGTCG
>JAQVGR010000123.1 GCA_028696635.1 Candidatus Krumholzibacteriia bacterium
TGGGCCCGAGGGGGGCGAACGGGGCGGCGAGGTCGTCTACGCCGGAGGGCCGGCGGGGATCCTCGCCTGCGCCGGTTCCCATACGGGACGCATGCTCGCCCGTTACGCGCGCCCCGCCGCGCGCGCTGGCGGCGAGGGCGGGACCACGAGAAAACAAAGGAGTCGCTGATGGCGCAGAAGACACCGCTGTACGAAGCGCATGTCGAACGGGGCGGCCGGATCGTCGAGTTCGCCGGGTTCCTCATGCCGGTCTCGTTCGAGGGGATCGTCGCCGAACACGAGCGGGTTCGGACGAAGGTCGGGCTGTTCGACGTGAGCCACATGGGCGAGATTGAGATCACCGGCCCCGACGCCGTCGCGTTCGCCGACTACGCCGTGACGAACAACGTCGCCGCCCTCGAGCACCACCAGATCTGCTATACGGTATGCTGCGGCGAGCGGGGGACCGTCCTCGACGACCTGCTCGTCTACCGGTTCTCCGACGAGAGCGTCCTGCTCGTCGTGAACGCGGTGAACACGGGAAAGATCCTCGCTCATCTGAAGTCGATCAGGCGCGGGGACGTCGAGATCCGCGACCTGACCGCCGGGATCGCCCAGATCGCCGTGCAGGGCCCCGCCGCGCGCGACCTGTTCGCCTCGTGCCCCACCTTCGCGTCGGTCGCCGCGCAGGTGAAGCATCTGCCGTACTACCGGTTCCTGACGGCCCGCCTCGACGGGGACGAGGTGATCATCTCGCGCACGGGATACACCGGCGAGCTCGGATTCGAGGTCTACCTGCCCGCCTCGAGGGCCCGAGCCGTCTGGGACGAGATGCTCGATCGGGGCAAGGTGCACGGGGCGGCGCCGATCGGCCTCGGCGCGCGCGACACGCTGCGGTTCGAGCCGGGGTACTGCCTCTACGGCCATGAGCTCGACGAAAACACCTCCCCGCTGGAGGCGGGGCTCTCGTGGGTCGTCAAGCTGAAGAAGGAGGAGTTCGTCGGGCGCGACGCGCTGCTCGCCGAGAAGGCGCGGGGGTCGGCGCGGCGGCTCGTCGGGCTCGCCGCGGAGGGCCGGCGCGTCCCCCGGCAGGGATGCGCGGTCTCGATCGGCGGGCGGGTCGCCGGGGCGGTCACCTCGGGGACCTTCTCGCCGACCCTGCGAGCGCCCCTGGCGATGGCGCTCGTCGAAAGCTCTGTACCGAAGGACGCCGAAGGGATTACAATCGATGTCCGCGGCGAGGCGCTGCCGGCGAAGGCGGTCCCCCTGCCGTTCTACAAGGGCACGGTCAACGACTGAACCCGGGCCGGTCGAAAGGAAGGTGCGCGATGGTTCCTGAGGATTGCCTGTTCACCAAGGAGCACGAGTGGGTCTACCGGGAGGGCGACGTCGCCGTCATCGGGATCAGCGAATACGCATCCACCGAGCTGGGAGACATCGTCTACATCGAGCTGCCCGAGGCGGGCGCCGCCGTGCAGCAGATGGACCCGATCGGAACGATCGAGGCGGTCAAGACGGTGGCCGAGCTCTTCTCGCCGGTCAGCGGCGAGGTGATCGAGATCAACCAGGCGATCGTCGATCACCCCGAGATCGTCAACCGGGACCCGCACGACGAGGGATGGTTCATCAAGGTCAGGATGAGCGACTCGAGCGAGCTCGACGTCCTGTTCAGCCACGACGAGTACCAGGAATACCTCGGGGAGCAGGAAGACGACTGACCCAGGGGCGGAAGGAACATCGATGAGCTACGTGCAGAATACCGACGCCGACCGCCTCGCGATGCTCGAGCGGATCGGCGCCGCCTCCTTCGAGGATCTCCTCGAGCCGGTGCCGCCCGCTGTGCGCGCCGGCGCTCCGCTCGACCTCGGGGATCCGATGAGCGAGTCGGAGACGGCCGCGCACCTGCGGGCGCTCTCGGCGAGGAACATCCCCGCCGGGGAGATGGCGAGCTTCCTCGGCGGAGGGATCTACGACCGGTTCATCCCGGCGACGGTCCGCTACGTTCTCTCGCGCAGCGAGTTCTACACCTCGTACACGCCGTACCAGGCCGAGGTCAGCCAGGGCACGCTCCAGGCGATCTACGAATACCAGACGATGATCGCCCGCCTGACGGCGATGGACGCGGCGAACGCCTCGATGTACGACGGCGCCACGGCGCTCGCCGAGGCGATGCTGATGGCGGTCCAGGTGAAGCGGATCCCCCGCGTCGTCGTGCCCGCCGCCCTCTGCCCCAGGTACCGGGCAGTGCTCTGCGGCTACGCGGCGGGGAAGGGGATCGAGATAGAAGAGGTCCCGTGGGGCGAAGACGGCGCGATCGATCCCGGCGCGCTCGCCGCCGCGCTGCGGGAGAAGGCCGCCGCCGTGGTCCTCGCCCAGCCGAACTACCTCGGGATGATCGAGGACGCGCCGGCCGTTTCGGAGGCGGCGCGCTCGGCGGGATCGCTTCTCGTCGTGCTCGCCGATCCTGTCTCGCTCGCCCTGCTCTCCCCGCCGGGAGAATACGGCGCGGACATCGTCGTGGGCGAGGGGCAGTCGCTCGGGCTCGCGCAGAGCTTCGGCGGCCCCCTGCTCGGATTCATGGCGACCCGCGAGGCGTACATACGCAAATGCCCGGGGCGGCTGATCAGCGCGACCACCGACCTCGACGGCAGGCGGGGATACACGATGACGCTGCAGACCCGCGAGCAGCATATCAGGCGGGAGAAGGCGACCTCCAACATCTGCACCAACGAGGGGCTCATGGCCCTCGCCGCGACGGTCTACCTCGCCAGCCTCGGTGAGGACGGGCTGCGCGAGGTCGCCGTCCAGAGCGCGTCCAAGGCGAGGACGCTCTACCGGATGCTCGCCCCGCTCGGCTCGGTGACCCTCCCGTTCGGCGAAGGGTTCTTCCAGGAGTTCGTGATGAATGTCTCCGATCCGGCCGGATTCGCCGCCGCGGCGCGCGCGCGCGGCGTCCTCGCCGGGATACCGATCGGAGACGGGTTCCCCGCCCTCGGCGCGGGGGCGATGCTGGTCGCCGTCACCGAGAAACGGTCGCTCGCCGACCTCGAGCTGCTGCGCGACATCGCGGCGGGAACGGGAGGGGCGAGATGAGCGCGACGATCTTCGAGAAGGGGATGAACGGGCGGAGCGGCTCCTACCTGCCGCCGAACGACTGTCCGGTCGGCGACCTCGATCTGGCCGCCCCCCGGCGCGGGGAGATCGGGCTCCCGCGGATAGGCGAGCAGGACCTGATCCGCCACTACGTCGAGCTGGCCGGTAAGAACTATCACATCGACAAGGGGATGTATCCCCTCGGCAGCTGCACGATGAAGTACAACCCCGTGATCAACGAGGAGCTGGCGCGGCTTCCGGGGTTCGCCGGGCTGCACCCGGCCCAGGACGAGGCCGACGTGCAGGGGGCACTCGAGCTGATGCACCGCCTCGAGCGCGACCTCTGCGAGATCACGGGGATGAGCGCCTTCTCGCTGCAGCCCGTCGCGGGGGCCCACGGCGAGCTGACCGGGATGATGATCGCCCGCGACTGGTTCAGGAGGCGGGCGGAGAAGCGCACCACCGTGCTCGTCCCCGACTCGGCGCACGGCACCAACCCGGCGAGCGTGGCGATCTGCGGATTCACGCCGAAGACGATCCCCTCCAACGACCGGGGGCTGATCGACCCCGGGGCGCTCGCAGCCGCCTGCGGCGACGACACCGCGGTCCTGATGCTCACCCTGCCCAACACGCTGGGGCTGTTCGAGCGCGGCATCGAACGGATCGTCGAGATCGTACACGGGGCCGGAGCGCTCGTCTACATGGACGGCGCCAACATGAACGCCCTGCTCGGGATCGTGCGCCCCGGCGCGATCGGGATCGACATCATGCACGTGAACCTGCACAAGACCTTCGCGACCCCCCACGGCGGCGGCGGCCCGGGGTCGGGCCCCGTCGGGGTCCGCGAGCATCTCGCCGGCCTGCTCCCCGTCCCGCGCGTCGTGGAGAGCGGGGGGCGCTACTCGCTCAGCGACGACCGTCCCGAGACCATCGGGCCGGTCCACTCGTGGTACGGGAACTTCAACGTCCTCGTCAAGGCATACGCGTACATACGCTCCCTCGGCGGGGAGGGCCTCCGCGAGGCGGCCGAGAACGCGATCATCAACGCGAACTACCTGATGAAGCTCGTCTCGGAGCGGTACGAGATCGCCTATCCGGGCCCCTGCATGCACGAGTTCGTCGCCTCGGGAAGCGGGCTGAAGAGATTCGGGGTGCGAACGACCGACGTCGCCAAGCGCCTTCTCGACTACGGCCTGCACGCCCCCACCGTCTACTTCCCGCTGATCGTCGAGGAGGCGCTGATGATCGAGCCGGTCGAGACGGAGAAGAAGGAGACGCTCGATCATTTCGCCGGGGCGCTCTCGGCGATAGCCCGCGAAGCGCAGGAGGATCCGGACCTGCTCCACAAGGCCCCCGTGACCACTCCGGTGCGGAGGCTCGACGAGGCGTCGGCCGCCCGCTCCCCGCAGCTCTGCTGGCCGGGCGGGTGCCGGGAGCCCTGAGCGGGGCCGGGCGCCCCCGCGCGCCGGCCGCCGCCGGGGACGGAAGAGCGATGCCGATGCAGAGATGGCTGCTGCTCGATGACAGTGCGTCCGACGGGCCGCTGAACATGGCGGTGGACGGGCTCCTCCTCGAGCGCGCCGGCGCGGACGGCGCGCTTCCCGTGCTGCGCCTCTACTCCTTCGATCCCCCGGCGATCACGATCGGCTGGCACCAGGATCCGGCACGGGCCCTCGACCTGGGGGCCGTCCGCGCCGACGGGCTCGATGTGGCCCGGCGGGTGACGGGGGGCCGCGCCCTGCTGCACGACGGCGAGGTGACCTACTGCGTCGCCGCCCCGCTTTCGGGCCACTTCGCCGGCTCGCTGCAGGAGACCTTCCGCGCCCTCGCCGGGGCCGTCTCGTCCGCGCTCCGGTCGCTCGGCGTCGACGCCCGGGTCTCCGCCGGCAGGCGCGTCCCCGGGCCGGGAGGGGCGGCGCCTCCATGCCTCGCCTCCGCGGGCCGCCACGAGATCACCGCGCGGGGGCGCAAGATCGCCGGAAGCGCCCAGCGGCGCACGCGGCGCTCATTCGTCCAGCACGGGTCGATACTGCTCGAGCCCGGCTCCGAACGGATCGCGCGGTACCTGCGCTCGGGCCCCCTGGATCTGTCGTCGTCGGTCACCAGCGTCGCCGGGGAGACGGGCGGGCCGGCGGACCGGATCGCCGTTCGCAGGGCCCTCGTCGGGGCGTTCGGGGAACTGTTCGGATCGCCTCCCGCAGCGTTCCGCCTCGGGGAGGAAGAGATGCGAACGGCCCGTTCGCGCGCCGGCGGGCTGAGGATAGCCGGGCCGGCGGCGCAGGGGGAGGAGGTCTGATGGGACGATTCCTCGCCGGGCGCCTCGCCCAGTCGGTCCTGCTCGTCTGGATCGTGCTGACGATCACCTTCTTCCTGCTCCATCTCGCTCCCGGCGATCCGATGACGAGATACTTCCATCCGGATATGTCCCGCGATACGGTCGAGATGATGCGGAGGCAGCTCGGCCTCGACCGGCCCGTCGCCGAACAGTACGTCCGGTGGATCGGGGCCTTCGCGCGCGGCGACTTCGGCATGAGCCTGCGGTACTCGCGGCCGGTGCGCGACCTGCTCGCCGAGGCGATCCCCAACACCCTGCGGCTGACCGTCGCGGCGCTGGTCGTCTACATCGTCCTCGGCGCCGCGCTCGGCGTCACATCCGCCGCGCGCCGCGGCACGCTCTTCGACCGCGCCGGAACGCTGGCAGCGCTGTTCGTCTACTCGGTACCGACCTTCTGGCTCGGCCTGATGCTGATCATGCTGTTCTCGCTCAAGCTCGGGGTGCTCCCCTCGTCGCACATGGAATCGATAGACGCCGCGTCGCTCTCCGGGATCGCGCGGCTGGGCGACCGCCTCGCCCACCTCGCGCTCCCCGCCTTCGTGCTCGGCGT
>JAQVGR010000124.1 GCA_028696635.1 Candidatus Krumholzibacteriia bacterium
GGCTGCAGCTGATGCTCGGCGACCGCATGGGCGTATGCCCCCGGCAGGACCGACTTGATCGCTTCCTGATGCACCTCGTCCCCGTAACGCCTCATCACGGCCTCTCGCGGGGCCTTCCCTTTCCGGAAACCGGGTATGGCCACCGAGGCGGCGATATCCTTGAGCGCCTTCTCCTTCTCGGCAAGGAACCGCTCGCGGGCCACCTCGATCGCCAGCGAGCGGCGGCAGTCGTCCCCCGAGGTCACCGTGACACTGATCCCCGTCTTGTCCTGATCTTCCGCCATCGTCGCCTTTCCGGTCGCAATCGGTCGGGAGGCTCCGGCCGTTGGCCGGATATCCGCCGAGTGTGCGAGAGGGGGGACTCGAACCCCCACGGGTCTCCCCACTGGATCCTAAATCCAGCGCGTCTGCCGTTCCGCCACTCTCGCGCTATGAAACCTTAGTTATATCATTTCATTACAAATTGTTACAGAACATCAACTCCGTTCGCTCGACCGGAGCATGGCCGCGCAACGGATAATCTAACCGTTCAGGGCCCAATTTTCAACGACCAATGCTGCAAGTCCTCTGCCACGGATGCGGAGCGGCCTCAACGCCCGGTGAACTTCGCCTCGCGCTTTTCGATGAAGGCGCTCATACCCTCCCGGAAGTCCTCCGTACCGCAGGTCATCGCGAACAGATCCTGTTCGAGCCTGCACCCCTCCTCGAAGGCTATCTCGGTCCCGTGCAGCACCGCCTCCATCACGGCCTTGAGGGCGAACGGCGGCTTGCTCATCAGCAGCGCGGCGAGCTTCGATGTCTCGGCCTCGAGGTCGTCGTGGGCGACCACCTTGTTCACGAGGCCGATCCGCAGCGCCTCCTCCGCGCCGATGATCCTCCCGGTGAGCATCAGCTCCATCG
This sequence comes from Candidatus Krumholzibacteriia bacterium, assembly GCA_028696635.1. Classification (GTDB taxonomy): domain Bacteria; phylum Krumholzibacteriota; class Krumholzibacteriia; order Krumholzibacteriales; family Krumholzibacteriaceae; genus JAQVGR01. Next base: position 901 of record JAQVGR010000124.1, read on the forward strand.
CGAGACCGCGCGGAACGAGCCGCGACAGTCGCACGGTTCCGCCATAACCCGGTATAGTGCCGAGGGTTATCTCGGGTTGACCGAGTTTCGCCTTATCGCTCGCGATGCGCACCGTGCAGGCCATGGCGATCTCGCACCCTCCGCCGAGCGCGAAGCCGTTGACTGCGGCGATGACCGGCTTGCCGAGGTTCTCTATCAGGTTGCAGAGGCGGTGGCCCCGTTCCGAAAAGGTCTTCCCGCCGAGCAGCCCCTGCTCGCGCAGCTCGGGGATGTCGGCCCCGGCGGCAAACGACTTCCCGCCCTCCCCGGTCAGCACGACGACCCTGACCGAGCCGTCGTCCCTGAGAGCGGTGAACGATTCGATGAGCTCGCAGATCGTCCTGATGTTGAGCGCATTGAGCTTGTCGGGCCTGTTGATCGACACCCTCGCCAGCCCGTCGGCGACATCCACTTTAATACATTCGTACGACATTAGTTACTCCTTTCTCGGTCATGACATTAAAGATGGCATGTCCGTTGCTGTCAACATCAAAGTATGCCGGCCGGGTCCGAAGGGCGGGCCCCGCGCGGCCGAGTGCTATGCGAGCAGTATCCGCACTATTGACGTGTATCATGCTGGCTTCGGACGCCGCCGCAGCCGGAGCGTCGGGGACGGCCGGCAGCGAGGCGGCTCTGCGCGGTCGGCTCGTCTCCCTGCTGCAGAGCAGGGACCCGATCGAGGATCTCCCGCCGGTCCATCCGCTCAGACCCCTTGCCGAGGCGCCGATCCTGGCGACATTCTCCTGCCTCCTGCTCGAGGACGATCATGACGCGCTGGCCCGATTCTATCCGCGCATAGCGGCGCACGTGCACCGCTGCTTCGCTGCGGAGCGCTCGACGCCGGCCGGGTTCGTGCGCGGCACCCCGCTCGATCCCTCCGGCCCGGCGCATCCGGGGATCAACGCGCTCGCCGCCATCGAGCTGCACAGCCTCTCCCGGATCGCCGCCGCAGCCGGCAGAGACGAGGACGCCATCGAGCTGCGCTCGTGGTCGAACGAATTCGCCCGGTCGGTCCACAGGTACTTCTACGACTATGCCGCGGGGATTTTCATGCCGGTCGGTCCGGACGGCCTCTTCGAGTCGGTCTATCTCCCCGACCAGCTCCTCCCCTTCGCGGCGGGACGGAGCATCGGCCCGCAGGCGGCCGGTCGCGCGGCTCAGCGCATCTTCCACGAAACGACGCTGCACAGGTCGGAACCTCGCACCCCGTCGCTCTGGGACGATCCGCTCATGCGGCCGCTCGTCGCGTCGCTGCTCTCCGGAGTCGACGGCATCCCGCGGGAGGAACTCGCCGCGGTCGTCGAGGCTTCCGCTTCACGCTCCTCGCCGCGCGAGCCGGCCGCCGAACAGGGCCGCTGGATCGCGTTCTGGAGCGATTCGGCGGGCGCCCTCGCCCGTCTCCGCCCGCCCGACGACGACATCTTCATCCTGCGCCGGCTTCATGACCTGCTCGGGCGGGAACAGCTCCTGCTCCCCGATCTTCGCGCGCCGTTCGCGGCCGACATCGATTCCGTTTCGGCGTGCCTGAGCGCTCCCTCCCTCGATCTCGAGCGGCATATCGCCGCGACAGCGGCGGTCAACCGTCTTCTCGCCGCGATCTCGTCGACGGCCGGAATCCTCGAGCAGGGCGAGCGCGTATGGAAGGTGTTCGACGAGTATCGGTGGGACCGGCTCTCCCCCCGCCTGCGCAAGCTCATCGTCGAGTCGCACCGCTTGTCGATCGAGGACCTCATGGCGGCCAAGCGGACGCTCTCGGCGACGATGATGAAGACGACGGGGATCGTCGCCCAGATCCGTCTCCCCGACCGGCCGGTGCCGGCGGGACTTGAGGTGGATATCGAAGCGCTCATCCGCTCCGAACGCGCCCCTCTCCGTATAGATCGCGGGTTTCTCCAGGCGGCGGGCAACCGCTGGGAGATCGTCCGTCAGGGCGAGACACATCGGCTGCTCCCGCAGGCGGGACCGTCGCGATGGACGAGAACCCTCCCGCTGCCTCCGGGAACCGAGGCGGGGCTGGTCCCTGTCGACGCCTTTCTCGACCTTCTCGTCGACGGACGCCGCGTGGAGCTGCACCTGATGGAGAGCTTCACGCTGACGATGGGATTCGACGTCACGATCAATTTCCCGGACGGCCGCCGGATCGACCGGGCGCGGATCCCTCTCACCATCGCTCTGAAACATCCTCCCGGGACGCGGATGCAGGGCAGCGTCAGGGGTGCCACGATCGAAGGGATATCGTTCGATCCCGGGCTCCCCGCCAGGTTCGCCGTCAGGGAGGGATCGGGGATCACCAATCTGCCGCTCGAGATAGACGCCTCGGAGGCGGCGTCGCCCGGACGCTATCCGCTGAGCCTGTCGGTTCTCGTCGACGGAGCGGTGGTGGCGAACTTCGACGAGACCCTCGTGGTGCCGATCCGGTGGCTTCACCTCGGTCCGATGTCGGGCGGGTCCCGTGCGATCGAGAACGCCGTCCCTCACACCGACGACATGCTCGGCATGCACGAGATCGGGGACGGAAACGCGGCGAGATGGCGAAGGGTGCCTGCCGGAGCCCTCGACGCATCCGGAGCGGTGCTTCCCGGAAGGCTCTACGGAAACGAACCCGGACGGAGCATGCTGATCTACACGGTGCTGACGGCAAAGACCCGGAGCGCGGTGCGCTGGAGCATAGAAACCGCCTCGAGCGCCCGTCTGTGGATCAACGGCGTCCCTATGACGTCGCCGGGAGTCGAAGCTCACGAAGGCGTGACCGTGCTCCGCGAGGGGAACAATACCGTCCTCCTGGCGTCGTCATGGGATGAGAGGCCCGAGCGGATTCTCTTCGAGGTCTGCGACGACGGAGGGCTGCCCCTTGCCGGCCTGACCAACCCCGTCGATGAGGTGATCGCCGACCTCGCGCGGCGGTTCGGCGAGACGCCGGACATCTCCCCCGCCGTAATGAGCGATCAGCCGCGCGAGGTGACCTTCGCCCTCGAGTATCCCGGAGCCCGCGAGGTCTCGCTGATCGGCGAGTTCAACAGCTGGGAGCCGGAGGCTGCGCCGATGCGTCTGCTCGGCGGGCAGATGTGGCGCGTGAACGTCTGCCTCCCCCCGGGGACCTATACGTACAAGTTCCTTGTCGACCGCAAGCTGCGGATCGCGGATCCGCGGGCCGCGGCCGTGGAGCCCGACGGGTTCGGCGGCCTGAACTCCGTAATCACCGTGAAATAGCCGGGGCTACGAAAGGAGTGCTTTGCCGCGGCGGCGTACGTCCGTTATACTGTTCTTGCCCGAGAGATCGTCCAACGGAAAGGACCGGCGTGAGAGCGCACAGGGCATTTCTGAGAATCAGGCGCGCGGCGCTTGTTTCGGCATGCGCGGCGACCGTGGCGGCCGGATGCGTCCCCGGGTCGTCGCACGCCCGGCAGGTCCGCCGCCTCAGCGCGGGGCTTTCTCCCGCATGCTACTTCTTCGACGCCTCGTACTGGGGGATCGAAGGGGGCTGCGGAGCGGATCTCGTGCTCCGCTGCGAGATCGCCAACAATCTGTTCGTGGAGAACAGGCTCGGCGGATACGGCGCATCCCAGGACGGGGCCGGGATTACCGGATTCAACGGCCAGATAGGGATCATCCACTTTCTGCCCTACTGGATCCCGAACAGGCCGTCGTTCCGGGCCGGGTTCGCCCTCATGACGGTCAACCCCGTGATCTCCGACCCTGTCGAAACGTTCCGCCCTTCCCAGACCGTACTCTATTTCGTGACGGGACTCGGCATCACCCGGTCGCTGCGCGAATACCTCCAGCTCGAGCTCGGCGTCGACCTGCTCGTCACGCCCTTCCGGTACCGGGTGTATCATTTCTACCGGCAGTATGTCGATGCGGGCGAGGAGCGCTTCCTGCACGGGGCGGTCACGATCGGCGCGAGCTATACGTTCTAGGATGACACACGGGAGAAGACATCCGACCCCGGCATGACGCGCCTCATCGCACGATGACCAGCTTGAATGTTCTTCGCGCGCGTCCCCAGTCGACCGAGCAGAAGTAGACCCCGCTCGCGAACCCGGCGGCGGGGGGCTCCCACACTATCTCGTGAGTGCCCCGGGCATACGCGCCGTCCGCCGCCGTGCCGGCGGGCCTGCCGGCGACGTCGAATATCCGCACCCGCACCGTGCGCCGCTCGGGGGTGAAGAAGCCGATGGTGACCCGGCCGCTCGAGGGATTGGGATACGGCTGGAACGCGACGAAGGGGTACTCCTCGATCGAATGCTCCCCCGGGAGCACCAGCTCGCTGCTGCCGTCGTCGTAGAAGACGACGGCGCGGTACCGGTATACGGCGCCGGGAACGACCGTCTCGTCGGTGTAGATGAAGTTACCCGCCGCATTTCTCAGGGTGTCGGCCTCGACGAGCGCGAACGGCCCGCCGTCGTCTGACCGGTAGAGCAGGCTCCCCCGCAAGCCGTCGCCTCCCTCGACGATCCAGACGGGACGCAGCCAGCTGCGGCCTCGCTCGACGTCGGCGAGCAGTATACGCGAACCGACGGCCAGGCCGCCCTCGACCGCCTCCGGGCGGCCGTCTCCGTCGAGCAGAATCACGTCCCAGTCTCCGTCGAACAGCTCCGCGGCGTCGAAACGCGCGACGATCAGATTCTCGCCGTACCAGATCACTTCCCGGGACGACACCGCGGCGTTCGATCGCGCGAGCAGGCATGAAGCTCCGTAGTCCATGTCGGCCCCCGAAAGCGTGATCTCGAACAGACCTCCCCCGAAGGCGTCGATCGAGTCGGGGGTGATCGAATCTATCCGCGGCGGCCGCATCCCGGCGGCGAAGAGGGCCGAGCCGGCGCTGATCCCGGTGATCGAGACCGGCGTCTGTCTGCCCGCGTTGTCGAGACTCGCTGGAACGGACGACGAGGTGAACGAGCGGTTCACCGCGCTCCCCGGCCACGGGTCCCCGGCGTCTCCCTGGTTCCCGTTCTCGTAGACGGGGACCAG
>JAQVGR010000125.1 GCA_028696635.1 Candidatus Krumholzibacteriia bacterium
CTCCGGCTCTGGTCGGCGCGCGCCACGAACGAGTTCGACCTCGATTTCTTCCAGAACGGAGACTACCTCAGGGCGGTCGAGCAGAAGAACGTCTCCGAGAACATATCGAAGGTGCTCTATCCGGACGAGAGTACGGCGGCCGGCAAGGAGCTGCGGCTGAAGCAGCAGTACTTCTTCGTCTCCTGCTCGATACAGGACATCGTCAGGCGCTTCCTCGCCCACCACGCCGAGATCGATCAGTTCCCCGAAAAGGCCGCGATACAGCTCAACGACACGCACCCGTCGCTCTCGATCCCGGAGCTGATGAGGATCCTGATCGACGATCACGGCGTGCCCTTCGACCGGGCCATGGACCTGACGAGCCGCGCCTGCGCCTACACGAACCACACGCTGCTCCCCGAAGCGCTCGAGGAGTGGCCCGTCGGCCTCTTCGAGCGGCTGTTGCCGCGCCACCTGCAGATCATCAGGCAGATCGACGCCCGCCTGCGCACGCAGATCTCGCTGCGCTTCCCCGGAGACGCCGAGCGGGCGCGGCGCGTCGCCATCGTCACGGGCGGCGAACGGCCGACGGTCCGCATGGCCCACCTCGCCGTGGTCGGGACTCACTCGACAAACGGCGTCGCCGGGCTGCACACGCGCCTGCTCCGCGAAAACGTCCTGCACGATTTCGACGAGCTCTACCCCGGACGGATCAACAGCAAGACGAACGGCGTAACCCCCCGGCGCTGGCTGCTGGCGGCGAACCCCGGCCTGAGCGGGCTGATCTCGGCGCGGTTCGGCGACGACTGGATCAAGGACCTCTCGCAGCTGCAGTGGCTCGAGCCCCTGGCGGGGGACGCCGGGTTCCGCGAGGAGTTCTCGCGGGTCAAGCGGGGCAACAAGGAGCGCCTGGCCGCCGCGATAGGGTCGATCGCCGGAGTGCGGGTCGATCCGGAGTCGATATTCGACGTGCAGGTCAAGCGGATCCACGAGTACAAGCGGCAGCTGCTCAACATCCTTCACGTGGTGCATGCCTGGCTGCGGATGAAGGAGGAGCCCGGGTGGGATCCGCCGCCGAGAACCTGGATCTTCGCCGGAAAGGCCGCTCCCGACTACGTCGCGGCCAAACTGATCATACGGCTGATAAACCACGTGGCGGCCATGCTCAACGCCGACACGGGAGACCCGCGGATACGGGTCGTCTTCCTGCCCAACTACCGCGTCAGCCTCGCCGAGCTGATCATGCCGGCCGCCGACGTGTCGGAGCAGATCTCGACGGCCGGGTACGAGGCCTCGGGCACGGGGAACATGAAGCTGGCGCTGAACGGGGCTCTCACCGTCGGGACGATGGACGGCGCCAACATAGAGATCAGGGACGAGGTCGGCGACGAGAACATCTTCATCTTCGGCATGGGGGCCGACGAGGTGCGCGCCGCGCGGGGCTCGTACGATCCCCGCGGGCCGATCGAGCGCGATCCCCTGCTGCGCAGGACTCTCGATCTGATACGCGACGGGTTCTTCTCCCAGGACGACCCGGGGCTGTTCCGCCCGCTCGTCGAAGCCCTCACGGGTGCGGACCGCTACCTCGTCCTGGCGGATTTCGAATCGTACCGCGGCGCGCAGGAGCGCGTCGGGCGCGAGTACCTCGACCGGGAATCATGGACGCGGAAGGCGATACTGAACGTCGCCCGCTCGGGCCGCTTCTCCTCGGACCGCACGATCTCCGAGTACAACCGCGACATCTGGCGCGCGCAGCCGCTGACCATCCCGATGGAGGGCGTCAATCTCGAGGCGAAGGAGCAGTCCTTCATCGACAGGGATTGAGGCGCCCCGCGGTCACATCCCCCCGACGAGCGCCGAATCGGCGTACTCGATCGTCGCCGCCTCGCGGAGCTCCGTCACGAACCGCTGCATCTCCTCCTGCCGGTGCATCTCCCGCAGGTAGTCGAGGATGTTGCCGCGGATCTCGTCGAACGGCATGACCCCGGCCGGCTCCTTCTCGGTGAGCTTGATGACGTGGTAGCCGAACTTCGTCTCGACGACGGGGCTGATCCCGCCGACGGAGAGGGCGAACGCCGCATCCTCGAACGGCTTGACCATCTGTCCGCGCCCGAAGAAGCCGAGGTCCCCGCCCTTGGACTTGCTCGGGCAGTCCGATTCGGCCTGGGCGATCGGCGCGATATCCTCGCCCGAGAGCAGGCGCCGGTGGACGTCTTCGATCCGCTCGCGCTTCTGGCGCTTGACGTCCTCCGTGTCGCCTTCCTCGACCATGATCAGGACATGGCTGGCCCGCACCCGCTCGGCGCTGCTGAACCGTTCGATGTTGGAATCGTAGAACTCCCTCACTTCGCCGTCGGTCGGATCGCCGAGCCCGGCGGTCCTCTCCTCGATGAGCGCCTCGAGCCTCATCCCCCGCTCGACCTCGGCCCGGAGATCGGCCGCCGTCATCGAGCTGCGCTCGAGCTGCTGGTTGAACGCCTCCTCGGAGGGGAAGTTCGACCTGATCTCGGCGTATTTCCCGTCGACCTGCTCCGCCGTTACGGAGATCCCCCGGCGGTCGGCCTCCTGCGTGAGCAGGAGCCTGTTGACGAGGTTCGCCGTCGCCTGCTGCCGCATCGTCAGGTCCATGGCGCCGAGCTGCTGCTCGCTGACCCGGCCCTGCATCTGCTGCTTCAGCATCGTCACTTCCTGGTCGAGATCCCCCGCCGTGACGGCGGCGCCGTTCACCCGGGCGATGTACTGCGTCTGCTGCATGCTGTCCGCCTTTTCCGCCTGAGCGGCCCGGTCGGTCTTCGTGCCGCCGCATCCCGCCGCCAGAAACGAAACAGCCAGCGCGACGGCCGGCATGAGTGTCTTCCGCGTCATTCGAGCCATCCTTTCGCCGGTCGATACCGGGTGTTCGGGACCTCCGGAAGGTAACACCCGCCGCCTGAAAATACAACGACAACCCTGCGCTTGCATCGCGCCGCGCGCTGTCGGATACTGGCGGCATGAACGGGGACGGAGCCGTCAGGCAGCCCATCGACGGGATACTCGATCTGCACGCTTTCGACCCGGCCGAGGTGAAGGACCTCGTGCCGGATTACCTCGCCGAATGCCGGGCCGCGGGGATCCTCCGGGTGCGGATCATCCACGGAAAAGGGACCGGGGCGCTGCGCGGGACGGTCCACGCGGCCCTGCGCCGGGACGCGGCGGTCGCCTCGTTCAGGCTCGCCGGCGAGGAGGAGGGGGGGTGGGGCGCCACTATCGTATCGCTGCTGCCGCTCCCTCCAGCTCGAGAAGGCGGCGCTTGAGATCGAGACCGCCGCCGAAACCGGTCAGGCGGCCTCCCGCGCCTATCACCCGGTGGCAGGGGATGATGATCGCGATCGGGTTCTCGCGGTTCGCCCCCCCGGCCGCCCGGGCCGCGCCGGGACGCCCCATGAGACGCGCCTGCTCGCCGTACGTGATCGTCGAGCCGTACGGGATCCGCCGCAGCACCCGCCAGGCGGCGAGCTGGAACGGGGTCCCCTCGGGGGCGAGCCTGACGCTGAAGCGCCTCAGCTCCCCGCGGAAGTAGGCGTCGAGCTGCTCCCGGATCCCGGCGAAGGCGCCGTCGTCGCGCACCCAGAGCGGATCGCGGGAGACGGCGCGCGCCCCCCCGAACCGCAGGTCGGTCAGCGCGCCGCCCCTGCCGGCGAGCAGCAGCGGGCCGGCGGGGCTCTCCAGGATCGTGTACCGTTTTTCCTCCATCGCGCACCCCCTCTATCGAGGCATCAGTGTACCGCACCCGCGCCTCGATGTGAAGGCCCGCCGCGCCGGACGCCGGTTGCGCCGGGCCCCGACCGCTCCGGGCCTCCGTCCGCCTCCCCCCGAAAAACGATGGATTTCCGCGGGGGTTTGTACTACCATTCCTCTCGAAAGCGGCCGCCGGGCCGTCTTTCCCGTTCATGGGGGCGACACCCCCGAAAGGACAGTGCAGACGATGGACAACGAGCATCCCCCTGAGGGGCCCGCGGACGGGGACGAGGCCGCACACGGCTCCCGCCCGACCGACTTCATTCGCGAGATCATCGAGGAGGACCTGCGCACGGGCAAGCACGGCGGAAGGGTCCATACCCGCTTCCCGCCGGAGCCGAACGGCTACCTGCACATCGGGCACGCCAAGTCGATCTGCCTCAACTTCGGGATCGCCGGGCAGTACAGGGGCCTGTGCAACCTGCGCTACGACGACACCAACCCGAGCAAGGAGGACGTCGAGTACGTCGACTCGATCCGGGAGGACGTGCGCTGGCTCGGGTTCGACTGGGACGACCGGGAGTTCTACGCATCCGACTACTTCGGGCGGCTCTACGAGTTCGCCGAACGGCTGATCGAGAAGGGGAAAGCGTTCGTCTGCGATCTCACTCCCGAGCAGATGCGCGAGTACCGCGGCACGCTGACCGAGCCGGGGCGCGAGAGCCCGTACCGCGAGCGGAGCGCGGAGGAGAACCTCGACCTGTTCAGGCGGATGCGCGCCGGCGAATTCCCGGACGGATCGCGCACGCTCCGGGCGAAGATCGACATGGCCTCGGGGAACATCAACATGCGCGACCCCGTGATGTACCGGATCCTGCGCGCCACGCACCACCGGACCGGCGACGACTGGTGCATCTACCCGATGTACGACTTCGCGCACTGCTGCAGCGACTCGATCGAGAAGATCACCTACTCGATCTGCACGCTCGAGTTCGAGGACCACCGCCCCCTGTACGACTGGTACCTCGAGCAGCTCGACATATTCCGCTCGCGGCAGATCGAGTTCGCGCGCCTCAACCTCACCTACACGATCATGAGCAAGCGCCGCCTCCTGCAGCTCGTCAACGAGGGAAAGGTCTCCGGATGGGACGATCCGCTGATGCCGACCATCTCGGGGCTGCGGCGGCGGGGATACACCCCGGGGTCGATCAGGGCCTTCGCCGCGAGGATCGGGGTCGCCAAGAAGGACAACCGCGTCTCGATAGACCTGCTCGAGCACTGCCTCCGCGACGACCTCAATGCCAGGGCGCCGCGCGTGATGGCGGTCCTGCGCCCGCTCAAGGTCGTGATCGAGAACTACCCCGAGGGGCGGACCGAGGAGCTCGAGGCGGCCAACAACCCCGAGGACCCGTCCATGGGATCGAGGATGCTCCCCTTCTCGCGCGAGCTCTGGATAGAGAAGGACGATTTCATGGAGGATCCTCCGAAGAAGTTCTTCCGCCTCGCCCCGGGGAGCGAAGTGCGCCTCAAGCACGCGTACCTGATCACCTGCCCGGACGTGATCAGGGACGCCGGCGGCGAGGTGGTCGAGCTGCGCTGCACCTGCGACCCGGAAAGCCGCGGCGGCGAGGCCCCCGACGGCCGCAGGGTCAGGGGGACGCTCCACTGGGTCTCGGCGGCGCACGCCGTCCCGGCGACGGTCCGCCTGTACGACCGCCTCTTCGCCGTCCCTGACCCCGACGACGTCCCCGAGGGGGCGTCGTTCATGAAGCACCTCAATCCAGACGCCCTTGAGATCCTCACCGGCTGCCTCGTCGAGCCGTCCCTGCGCGAGGCGCCGCCGCTCTCCCACTTCCAGTTCCTGCGCCACGGGTACTTCTGCGCCGACCCGGGATCGACACCCGGGGGCCCCGTCTTCAACCGCAGCGTGCCGCTGCGCGACAGCTGGGTGAAGATCCGGGAGAAGATCTGACCTGGTCCTCCGGCCGCGGTCGACACGGAGCGTCCCCGGCGACGAAACCCCTCGTACGCTGCAACTTTTACGCGTCCGGCCCGTATCCCGAGACGTACGCACGGGCCGGCAACACACGGAGAGCAAGCCGATGAAGACAAGGACAATCCTGATGCTCGCCGCCGCAGCCGCCATCTTCGGGAGCGCGGCGGGGTGCGGGGGAGATTCGCGCTCGCAGGAGAACGCGGACACGGACAAG
>JAQVGR010000126.1 GCA_028696635.1 Candidatus Krumholzibacteriia bacterium
GCCGTCGTCGAGCACGACGGTCCGGTGGGGATAGGTCATGTCGTTGCAGGCGAGCAGGGTCTTGCGAAGGACCGTCAACGGCTCGTTCAGGGTCGGGATGAAGACGTCGACGCCGAGGCCCTCGGGGGCGGGCGGCGCCTCCCGGGTGGTCGGCTTCCAGACGGTGAAGTAGAAGAGCAGGGTGGTGAAGAACCCGAAGACCTCGGCGAGCCACAGGGCCCACGAGAAGAAGAGGGCGTTCTGGTTGAAGGTCTCGGTGACGCGCCACCAGAGGTAATAGATCGTCACGGCGACCGCCAGAACGGCGATCACCCGTCTCAAACGCTCACCCTTGAGTCTCCTGAAGTCCATGATGCAGACGCATTCTCGCTTTACGGCGAACTTCAGGCCCGCGGAAGCGCGCGTCACGTGCGTTCCGTGATCGGGAGCGACCGTCGACCCATGTGGTACTCGTGAACACCCCGTCCTCCCCCGCGGGGAGGCACTATACAATTGTACCACAATCAGATAGTCGGGGACAATCCGTAAAACCCTTCACACGGCCGTCGAAATGAGATATAATCGAGATTCATTATGAAAGTGATGAACGAGAGCGTGGCTCGAATCAGACACCGGAGGTGCGGCATGAGAACGAAATCGATCGTAGCGGCGGCCCTCGCGATAACGGCCGCCGTATTTTTTGCCGGGGGGTGCGAGCAGGCCTCGAATCCCACGGCCGGCGACCGGCTCGACGTGATGAGATATGTCGAACCGGAGATGTACGGACTCGACACCCTGACAGTGGCGAGCGGCATGGGCGAATGCGGGGGGGACGACCCGGCCGTGCTCGTGATGTCGCCGGGGGACACGATGTGGCAGGCGGCCCTGATCGGCGGGGGCGGCCCCGCCCCGGCATGCTCGTGCACCGTCACCGAGGGCCTGCTCGAATATTCGAAGCCGGTGACCACTCGCGCCGGGACGGATTCCCTGGGGACATTCATGACCGAGATCTGCATCCCCGAGGATGCGGTCGATATGGCCCTCGCGCTCTCTGTCGTCGCCGACGACGGCGCCGAGGTCTACCTGAACGGCAATTACATCGGCACGGTCGACCTCTTCGGCGGCGGCACGGAGCCCGCCGTCTGGAGCACGGTCGTCACCGGCGACTCCCTGTTCAAGGCCGGCACCTGCAGCCTCGTCCCCGACTACGACGATCCGGGGGCGACGGGGAACGTCCTCGAGTTCCACCTCGTCAATACGGGGACCGGCGCGTACGGGGAGGCGGCCGGCCGGGCCGACACGGCCGACTGCATGTACGTCCAGTTCGAGGCGGCGCTGACCTGGCTCGTCCCGCCGCAGGTGACGATAGACATCAAGCCGGGGAGCGACGTCAACCCGATCAACTGCACCAACGACAACGGCGTCGTGCCGGTCGCGATCCTCACGACGGACGGGTTCGACGCCGCCGCGGTCGACCACACGACGGTCCGGTTCGGCCCGTGGGGGGCGTACGAGACGCACTCCGACAACCAGGGGATGAAGCGCCACGTCGAGGACGTCGACCAGGACGGCGACATGGACCTCGTCTTCCACTTCCGGCGCGGCGAGACGGGGATCGCCTGCGGCGACACCATCGCCGTGCTGTGGGGGACGACCTTCGACGGATACGGCTTCGAGGCGAGCGACCACATACGGACGGTCCCCCCGAACGCCGACAAGAAGGATCAGTGACCGGATCGGAAACGCCCCTGTTCGCGTGAGAAGCCCCCGCCGCTCTGCGGCGGGGGCTTCGTGTCGCTGGGGCTCACCGGAGGGCGCGGCTCCCTTGCATCTCGGGCTCGAGATAGTCGCTCCGCCACCGGCCGGCGGAGGCGATGTCGAAGGCCCTGTTGTACGCGCACATCCCGTCGTAGTACTCCCGGTCTTCCAGCGCGTCGGCCGCGAAGCCGTCGAGCGGCCTCGCCCCGCAGCGGTCGATGATCTCCCGCATGTCGGCGTGATGGTCCCGTATGGGGCAGGGGGCGATCAGGTTCCCGTGCTCCCCGGGGAGCCGCTCGTGGAAGTACCCGCGCTGCCATGTCCTGACCGCCTCGAAGAAGCGGCTGAAGTAGGCCGTGTCCAGATCGAACCCGCGCTCGTAGAGCTCGATCACGTTGTCGGTCGTGAACGGGTTGAACACGCAGGGGGAGATCGTCCCGTCGGCGGTGATGTAGAGATACCCGTCGCCGTTCCCCCCGCCCGCGGCGATGCAGCCGTCCGAGATCGAGCCGCAGTTCCAGAAGTCGGCGATGAACCGCTTCTGCTTCCGGATGCGCCGCCAGGTGTCGTCGTAGAGCCGCATCCGCTGATCGGGCTCGAGCATGTCCCTGAGGACCCTGCCGCGGCCGATCGGCATGTACTGGAAGATCCACTGGTAGACGCACCCCTGCTCCTCGAAGAAGAAATCGACGAACGCGTCGGATATGATCGTGTCGACGTTGCGGCGCGAGACGGTCGTCGAGATCCCGAAGGGGACCCCCGCCGCGCGGAGGTTCTCCATCGCCTCCCGTATGCGCCCGAAGGTTCCCGTCCCGCGCCTTGCGTCGGTCAGGTCCTCGAACCCCTCGACGGAGATCGCCGGGGTCACGTTCCCGAGTTCGCCCAGCCTCGCGGCGGCCGCGCGGTCGAGAAGCGTTCCGTTCGTGTAGACGAGAAAGTACTGGTCGGGATGAGCGGCGAAGACGTCGAGGATCGTTGTTCCCGAATCCTCGTACATGAACGGCTCGCCTCCCGAGATCACCGTGAAATGGCTTCCCCAGAGCGCATGCTTTTCCTCGAGGATCCGGGAGAAGACGTCGCAGGGGAGGGTGTCGGCGACCGCCATGTGGCTCCCCGCGTAGCAGTCGCGGCAGGCGAGGTTGCACCGCATCGTCGGGGATATGACCATGAATCCCGGCGGGTAGATCCCGTGCCTGCGCAGGAACGCCTCGTGCCGGGGGTCCTTTTTGAGGAACCCCTGCTGGAGCAGGACGTTCATGATCCTGTCCCCCGCCGCGGGGCCGATGATCCCGCGGTCGAAGGCGCTGCTCGCGCTGTCGAGGATCGCCACGGCCATGTCGTACTTGTCCTGGAGCACCTGTTGCGGGAACCCGAAGGGGTTGTTCGACATGATCTCCTGGCGGATCCGCTTCTTGATTCCCCTCCGGACGACCGAGTTGATGGGATTGCTCGACGCCCCCAGCCGCAGCGCCTGCCCCTCGAGCCATGAAAGGAGATTGGGATGAGCCATCGTCCGCTCCTTCCTCGGGCCGTCTGTTCGAAACCTCCGGCGTGTGTCGTTATCGCTGCTGGATTCCTGTCGCGGAGATGCCGGGAAGGATTGTACCCTATCGGGGGCTCCGGCGCAACCCCCCGAGCCGGAATCCGCCCTGAAATCGCGTCTGAATCGGGGGGAACAAACGGCCGGGGGAGGTGTACAACTCCCTGTTCGCCGCGCGCCGGGCCGGTTCCCTCGAAATTCGGGGTTGAACGGGGGGCCGCCGGCGGATAGTATATCCCCTGCATTTTCGGGGGATGCCGGGGACCCGGGGCAGCCGCGGCGGCGGACCCGATCGGGACGAACCGGTCCAATCGATACATCGGAAAGGAGCCGCATATGATCGAGATCTCCGGTCTGACCAGATACTACGGCGATCTGTGCGCACTCGATCATATCGACCTGACGATCGAGAAGGGGAGGATCCTCGGTCTGCTCGGCCCCAACGGAGCGGGCAAGACGACCGCCATGCGGATCCTGACCGGATACCTCGCCCCAACCGAGGGGGACGTGACGGTCAAGGGCCTCTCGATCGACAGGGACATGGTCGAGATCAAGAAACTGATCGGGTACCTCCCCGAGTCGGCGCCGGTCTACCAGGACATGATCGTGTACGACTACCTCTCGTACGTCGCCGACATCAGGGGGATCCCGGCGGACGGACGTCTCGCCCGGATCCGCGGGCTCGCCGAGATCTGCGGCCTCGGCGAGGTGATGCACCGCTCGATTCACGAGCTCTCCAAGGGATACCGCCAGCGCGTCGGGCTCGCCCACGCGATGACCGCCGATCCCCAGATCCTGATACTCGACGAGCCCACGTCGGGGCTCGACCCGAACCAGATCGCCGAGATCAGGGAGATCATCAGGAAGATCGGCCGCGAGAAGACGGTGATCCTCTCCACGCACATCCTCAGCGAGGTTGAGGCGACCTGCGACCGCGTCGTCATCATCAACAGGGGGAAGATCGTCGCCGACGGCTCCACCGACGAGCTGAGGCGCGGCGCCGAGGGGGAGTGCTCGATCAACCTCTCTCTCGCCGGCGCGGCGGAGAAGGAGGCGAAGGCCGCGCTCGCGGCCATCCCGGGGGTCGCCGGAGTGGAGACGGGGCGGAGCAACGGGGAGCTGCGGCTGAGGCTGATCTGCGGCGGGGAGGACATCCGCGAGCGGGTCTACCGCGCGATCAGGGAGAAGGACTGGATCCTGCTCGAGTTCTCCCGCGAGACGAAGAGCCTCGAGAAGATCTTCAGCGAACTGACAAAGGAGGGGTGAGATGGCTGCGGCCGCGAATGTGATGCACATCTTCGGGCGGGAGTTCCGGCACTACTTCATCACTCCCATCGCCTACATCGTGATCTCGATCTTCCTGATCCTGACGGGGTGGTTCTTTTTCTCGACCTTTTTCCTCTATAATCAGGCCGAGCTGCGGAACTTCTTCTCGCTCCTGCCGATCGTCTTCTCGTTCATCGTGCCGACGGTGACGATGCGGCTCTTCGCCGAGGAGTACAACGTCGGCTCCTACGAGATACTCGTGACGATGCCCGTCACCACGCGCGACGTCGTCCTCGGGAAGTTCCTCGCCGCCGCTGCGTTCACCGCGCTGATGCTGCTGCCGACGGTCGTCTACGCCGTCTCGGTCGGGTTCCTCGGCGATCTCGACTGGGGGCCGGCGGCGGGCGGATACATCGGCGCCGTGCTGCTCGGCGCCGCCTTCAGCGCAGTCGGGTTGTTCGCCTCGGCCCTGACGAAGAACCAGATCATCGCGTTCATCATCGGGATGATCGTCTGCTTCGCGCTGACGATGATAGACAAGATTCTCTTCTTCCTCCCCGGTCCGATGCTCGGCTTCTTCGAGTACATCGGGGCGGATTACCATTTCCAGAACGCGGCGAAGGGGATCCTCGACTCGAGGGACCTGCTCTACTTCGCCAGCGTGATCTTCGTCGGCCTCTTCGCGACCCACCTGGTCGTCGAGGCGAGAAAGTAGGAAGGGGGACGGGATGAACGGACGAAAGCGATACTCGCGGTACTACCGGTTCGCGGCATGGCTCGCCGTCGTCGTGCTCGTGAACCTCGCCGGCCTGACCCTCTTCTTCCGGGCCGACCTGACGAAAAACGGCGTCTACTCGCTCTCCCGGGCGAGCCGAGACGTTGTCGCCGGGCTCTCGGAGCCGCTGACGATCAACGTCTTCTTCACGAAGAACCTCCCGGCCCCGTACAACGGGATCGAGCGGTACCTGCACGACCTGCTCGAGGAGTACGCCGTCCATTCGAACCGGAACTTCAACTACCGGTTCTACGACGTGAGCCCCGAGGAAGAGGGCACGGGCGAGGAGGCCCGGGCCAACCAGCAGCTGGCCCAGGACTACGGGATCTACCCCGTGCAGGTCCAGAACATCGAGCAGGACGAGGTGAAGTTCCAGCGGGCCTACATGGGGATGGTCTTCATCCACGGCGACGTCGTGGACAAGATCCCCGCGGTGACCTCGACGGACGGGATCGAGTTCACGATCACCTCGAAGATCGAGACGATGAGCAACAAGATCAGCGCGCTCGCCGGGATGCAGGAGCCGGTCTCGGTGACGATGCTCTTCTCGCCGGCGCTCGTCGACGTCGC
>JAQVGR010000127.1 GCA_028696635.1 Candidatus Krumholzibacteriia bacterium
GACGTGCGCGGCAACACGGTGACCGGCGCCGGGGCGACCGCCGTGACGGCCCAGAACGGGATCCAGGTGTGGGCCGACCTTGCCACCGGCGAGGTCGACGAGAACGTCGTCTCGGGGATCGGGTATGCGGGCACCGGCTGGGTTGCCACGAGCATCCTCAACTACTACGGCGACCTGGACTATGACGGCAACACGATCACGGACGCGCATCTCGGGATCTACAACATCGACGGCGCGGGCGTGATCGAGAACAACGAGGTCGAGGTCGAGCTGATCGGCGACTACTGCTACGGGATCGTCGCCAGCGATCCTCCCGAGGCCAGGCCCTCGCCGTTCGGCGAGGAAGAGGCGCTCGGCGCCGCCGGCAGGGAGCTGCTCGGAGCCCCGCTCGCCGTGCTCGACGTCGACATCATCGGCAACACGGTGACGAACGTCGGCGCGACGGTCGCCGGGACGTACGGCATCGAGTGCGACGCCGGGTACGGGCCGAACGATCTCGACCTGACCATCATGTACAACACGGTCTGCAACTTCGAGGCGGCGATCGAGGTCTGGAACTGCCAGACCGGCTGCGACACCGGCGTCTTCACCAGCGTCGTCGCCAACTACAACTACATCGGGTGCGGCAACACCTACGGGATTCGCTCCAACGCCGACTACCTCACCGTCGACGGCACCTACAACTGGTGGGGCGACGCGAGCGGGCCGTACCATGCGACGCTCAACCCGGCCGGCACGGGCGACGATGTCTCCGACTACGTCGACTTCGACCCGTGGCTGGGCGCGCCGAGCCAGCTCAGCGTGGTGCCTCCCTACGGCACGACGACCTGTCTCGACCCGATCACCTTCACCTTCTGGTTCGACCATGTCGGGACCGACGAGGTGCGCGGCGTCGACGTGACCTTCCAGGTCGACGGCGGCGTCGTGACAATCGGCAGCGTCGGGACGGATATCGTCGAGGGGACGTACCTGCCTGGAGTCGGATCGACGACCTTCTTCCCGCTCGACATGGGCGGGGGGGTCTACAGGGTCAGCACGGCGATCCTCGGCGGGACGACCGGCGCCACCGGCTCCGGCGACCTGTTCGCCGTCACCTTCACGCCGGTCGCCGAGGGGCTCGGCGCGATCACGATAACGGACCTGAAGGTCCGCGACGTGAACAACGTGCCTCTGGCGGCTTCGATGGTCGGCGGCGAGGTTCGTGTCGACTGCAGCGGACCGACGATGGAGCCGATCGCGGAGGCGGAGGGCGTGTGCTACAACGTCGCTCCCGTCTTCAGCAACTTCGGCTTCGACGACGACATGAACCTCGATCTGGCCGAATACCAGATCGACGCGGACGGCTGGGTGACGATATTCTCCGGCATCGACGCGGCCGAGTGGAACGATGACGGCTGGACCCTGCCCGGGTTCGCCGGGCTCTCCGAGCTGAGCCACACCGTCTACTTCCGCGTCAAGGACGACGCGGGGAACCTCAACGACACCTACAGCTGGTCGTTCATCAAGGACACCGTGCCGCCCGAGCCCCCGACGGGGTTCACGGCGATGCCGGGTCACAACAAGGTGCACCTGTCCTGGACCAACCCGGCCGGCGACGCGTCGTTCACCGGGGTGGAGATCAGGATGGTCGCCTGGGGTGACTACCCCGAGTACATCACGGCGCCCTCGTACCCGGCCGACCACACCGGTGGGACGCTGGTGACCCAGACGCCGCTCGAGGCGTATGACGACGATCCGCGCACGCCGCGCGACATCTACTACTACGCGGCGTTCTCCTACGACTGCGCGGGGAACTACTCGGTCCTCGGAACGGAGGCGACCGACCGGTCGACGAGCTACTGGCTCGGCGACATCGCCGGCGCGCCGTCGTGGGACGGCTACATCAACCTCAGCGACCTGTCCTTCTTCTCGAACACCTTCGGCGTCGCCGAGGGCGGCCCGGGATGGTTCAACGAGGCCGACATCGGCCCGACCGACGACTGGTCGCGGTTCGGGATCCCGGAGCCCGACGACGTGGTCGACTTCGAGGATCTGATGATCTTCTCGATGAACTACGGCAACGTCGATCCGGCGGGATTCGATCTCGTTCCCGCTGACCGCACGCCGGAGAACCTCGCCGGAATGATCACCTTCGAGCTCGTTCCCGCCGCCGACGGCGGAACGACCGTCTCGGTCATGCTGAGCAGCCGCGCCGCGACGCTCAAGGGCGCGAGGCTGCTGATCGAAGCGGGCGAGGGGTGCGAGATCATCGGCGCGACGAAGGGCGAGGCCCTTGCCGCGCGCGGGGAGGCTTTCTTCGGAACGATCCCCTCGCACGGCGGCATTGAGGTCTGCGTCGCCGCGCTCGGCGTCGACAAGTCGCTCGTCGGTTCGGGCGAGATCGCGAGGATCCTCGTCAGGAGCTCCGGCGCGGTCAGCATCCGGCTGGTCGAGGCCGAGGTCAGGGATCTGGAGAACAGGGCGTTCGAGCTCGAGGGGACCGGCGGGTACCAGGGACCCGAGATCCCCGTCGCCGACGCGCTGGGACAGAACTTCCCGAACCCGTTCAACCCCGCCACGACCATCGCCTTCGACCTGGCGCGGCCCGCGGCGGTCAGGATCGGGATCTTCGACGTCTCCGGGCGGCTCGTACGGACGCTGGTGGACGGCAACGTCCCGGCGGGACGGCACGAGATCCAGTGGAACGGTCTGAGCAATGCCGGCATCGGCGTGCCGAGCGGCATGTATTTCTACCGGATGTCGACATCCGAAGGGTTCAACGCGACCCGCAAGATGATCATGCTCCGGTAATCAGACACGGTCAGGGGGGCGGCCACGCCGCCCCCCCGGCCAGTGTCCGGATGGGAGGGGAGTGGCAGGAATGGTTCATGTTCGCTCGAGGGAGATCCATGTCGCGACGGCCGCGATCGCGCTCCTGCTGTGCGTCGCGGCCACGGCCGCGGCACAGCAGGTCTCGGTGTGGGTCGAGCCGGCCGAGACGCGGATCGCCCCCGGGGAGCGCTGCACCCTGTTCGTGCACGTCGACGACGGGGTCGATTCGCTGAGCTGCGCGGAGTCCTTCCTCCGCTTCGATACGGCGACGGTCTCGGTCGTCTCCGCGCGGCTGGGGCAGCTCTACCGGGCGTCGGCGTACCCGAAGTTCTTCGACTGGAGACTGACCGCTTCCGACATGGTTTCGGTGACGGCATGCGTGCTCGGGTACCGATCGTACATCATCTCACCGGGGAGCCTGTTCGAGATCGTCTTCGAGGCGCTCGATATCGGGACGACCGACGTCGCGATCGACAGCGCGACGGTTCTCGACATCGACCGGTTCGAGCTCGACGAGACGATCGGGCAGCCGGGAAGGATCGTCGTCACCACGCAGACGGGAGGCGAGACGCCGCCGGGCGGGACGGGGCGGCTGTATAACTATCCAAACCCGTTCAATCCCTCGACCACCCTCGTGCTCGAGCTTCCGGGCGGGAATGCGGACGGCCGGGCGACCGAGGTCGGGATCTATGACGCCGCCGGAAGGACGGTCTGCAGGTTGTTCCGCGGCGTCGCCGCGGGGCGCAGCGAGCTCCGGTGGGACGGGACGAACGACGAGGGAGCGGCCGTCGGCTCGGGATGCTACTTCGCCGTCTCGAGCACGGGCCCGCTGAGACTGGAACGCAAACTGATACTGATACGGTAAGACCGGGAGAACAGCATGATCTTCTCTAAACGTCTCTTTTGGTTGAGCGCGGCATCGCTCCTTCTGACAGCCGCGGCGCCGGCCGGTGCGTCGGAGCTTCGCTTCTCGCCGGCCGACACGATGATCACCTCGTTCGACGTATTTCCCGTGCATGTCGCGGTAGACGCCATCGCCGGTATCATGGGATACAACATCACAGCGACGATCACGGGGGACCCGTGCGTCCAGGTCCAGGATGTCGTCGAGGGGGGCCTTCCCGGCAGCGACGGCGATCCGACCTTCTTCCGTTGGCTCAACCCGGGGGATGCGGGCGCGGTGACGGTCAACGGATCGGTCCTCGGGACGACCGTCGACGGCCCTGGGATCCTCTTCACGATATATCTCAAGGCCCTGTGCCCCGGGACGGCGTGGGTCGATTTCGGTTATTCCGATCTGAGGAACGGCGTGAACGTGAGCATTCCGCACGAATGCGCGGGGCCGGCCCGGATCGTCATCGACGAGGTGATCCCCGTCGACGAATCGTCCTGGGGGGCGGTGAAATCGCTGTTCAGGGCGACGCGGTGACCGTTCGATCACGGACCTCCCTTCCGTATTGACCTTCCAGGGGTCATTTGCTAACTTGTCTATGCTGATTCGTCGAGCTGCCCCCTTCCCAGATGTGCCGGGAGGAATTTCTTTGAACATCGACATCGCAAGGGCGTGGAGAGGTGTCTCCGCGATCTCCCTCGCAGCGCTGGCCGCCGCCCTGATCGCCGGCCCGTGCGCGGCGGGCGAGAGCGAGGATTTCCGGTTCGCGCAGCGCCTGCGGCGCGACAGGATGTTCGTGTCCGCCGCCGAGGAGTTCCTCAGGTTCGCCGAGCGGTATCCCTCGAGCACGCTCCGCCCGGAGGCGCTCTTCGAGGCGGGCGAATCGTGGATGGAAGGGGGGCGGGCCGGCGAGGCGCTCGACGTCTTCGAGCGGATGCTCGCCGAATACCCGAGCGACAAGAACGCATGCACGGCGCGATACTACCGCGGCACGATATTCAAGGCGCTGAAGCGGTACCGCGAGGCGGCCGCCGAGCTGCTGCTCGTCCCCGAGCAGGGGGCGGCGTGCCCCGTCGAGGGGCTGGCCCTGCTCGAGGCGGGCGAGTGCCTCATCGCGGCGGGAGACCCGGGCGAGGCGGTGTCGATCCTGCGCCCGATCTGGCAGGGAGGGCGCTTCCCCGATCAGGCCGCGCGCGCCGGATACAGCCTCGCAGTCGCCCTGGCCGACGCGGGGCGCGACCTCGAGGCGGACGGCGTGCTCGGTGAGGTCGTCTCGAGGCATCCGAAATCCCCCGTGGCGGCGCTCGCCCTGATGCGCCTCGGAGACAGGGCGATGGAGGCCCGCAGGTTCCCCGACGCGCAGGGACACTTCCGCAGGGCGGTCGAGGGGTATCGGGAGGACTCGCTCAGGGAGCCGGCGATACGCAGGCTGATCGAGGCCTCGGCGGCGGCGGGAGACGACGTGGCCGTCATCGACCGGGCGGAGGAATACCTGCGGTCGTTCCCCGAGGCGCCCCGCCGCGGCGCCGTGTACCGGGCGGCGATCGAAGCCGCGCGGCGGCGCGGGGAGACCGGGCGCGTCCTCGCGATGATAGACTCCTGGCGCTCGGAGAAGGCATTCGCCGACAGCACCGGAGAGGTCAGCGTGCTGCGCTCGCAGATCCTCCTCGAGGTGGGGAAGACCGGCGACGCCGCGCAGGAGCTCTCCGGCTTCCGCCGCGCCTGGCCGTCCTCGCCGCTGCTCGTCGACGCGCTCCTGCTCGAGGGAGAGCTGCTCGAGGCCTCGGGAAAGCCGGACGAGGCGGCGCTGCGCTATTCGATAGCGCTGCTCGAGGGGGCCGCGGGGGAGCGCCGGCTCGGGACGCTCGAGCGGATCGCCGCCCTCTCGATATCGTCGCTCGCCGACACCTCGCGGGCCATCCGTCTCTGGGAGACGATCGCCGGCGAGGATCCCGGATCCGAGCGCGCGGAGGAGGCGCTCTGGCGCGCCGCCGCCGCTCGGGCCTCGTCGGGAGACCACGCCGGGGCAGCCCGCGCCTACCGCCGGATCGAGATCGACTATCCCGCCGGGCCCCGGCGGGACGAAGCGGCCCTGAGGGCCGATCGATACGAGCTCCTCGCGCGACCCGGCGGCGACGCCGCAGCGGATCTCGCGCGTCTGGCGGTCGACGAGCGGATCGCCC
>JAQVGR010000128.1 GCA_028696635.1 Candidatus Krumholzibacteriia bacterium
GGCGGGAAGGAAAGCGCCTGGACGTACGCGGCGAACCTCGACCTGCTCGAGCGCCAGATCAAGAACCTCCCGTGCGAGGAGCAGACCTACCTCGGCGACGCCTCCGGCGTGCCGGTGCGGCGCGGCTTCTACCCCGTCGGCACCGAGTTCGCCCATCCCCTGCACTACGTCGACCTGCGAGCCGACGGCGAGGCGGGGACGGCGGTCGACGGGGTGACGGGCAGCGCCGCGACGGACTACGAGTTCCCCGGCACGCGCTCGAAGCGGGTCAAGGAGATCCGCTACATGTACAAGTGGAAGGAGGTCACCCTCGAGGATATCGCCCCCGCCGAGGAGGACGAGGAGGCCGAACCGGAGCCGGAGACCGTCCTCGGCCGCGAGGGGCAGGGATGGGTGGAGAACGGGGCCGGCTGGATCGTCTCGGCGTTCATCGAGGACCGCCGCGGCGAGCTGCGGACGCAGACCACCGAGGAGCTGATGCAGTGCTTCGGCTGCCACGGGAACGTCGGGAACACGATCGACGCGGTCTGGTCGTTTCAGCGCAAGCTCCCCGGCGAGACCGGCTGGCGCGAGATGGACTACGGGGAGTACGACGCGCGGCGCCCCGGCGAGACGCGCCTCCCTGACTACCGCCGCGAAGGCGAGGAGCGGGGCGAAAAGGAGTTCTTCCTGCACGTAGTCGTCGGAGCGGACCTGTACGGCGTGCTCCCGCGCGAGATCGCCGAGGACCTCATGCGCTACGCCCGCGGGAACGATCTCGTCACGCGCCTCGGCCTCGAGCACCCGCTCGCGGAGATCCTCGACGACGAGTGCCTCAAGGCGATGGAGGCCGAGGGGCGCAGGAGCCGACTGCTCGAGCGGCAGGCGATCATGCGCGACTACGCCGCCTCGCGCGGCTACCTCTCGCGCGACGAAGGCGACGGCGCCTGGTACGTGCGGGGGACGATCTTCTACCCGAGCGAGGAGACGATGAAGGCCAACATCGCCCTCTACCGGCGGATCGTCCTCGACCAGAGCTACAACCTCGGCAAGGACGTCTTCGGGAGCGAGTCGGGGCACATCCCCTTCACCTTCCGCTCGGACGGCACGGTGCGCGACGCCGAGGGCAACATCATCCCGTGCGGGGCGATCATCACGAGCCGCCCCTGGGGGCCCGACGGCGTGGGCACGACCCCGACGGGGATCGTCGCGGTGAATGCCGACGGCGAGCCGGTAGACGCGAACGGCAACCCCGTGGACATCTCGGAGCACCCCGAGCGCGCCGCGGGGCACATCTTTACCGGCGGGACCTTCTTCACCCTCTACAACCCGATCCTGGGCGATGTCCCGGTGGGGAAGCAGCGGAAGTAGGAGGCGCGCGCGAAGACGGCGCCGCGGCGGGCCGGACAGCCGGCCCGCCGCGGAATCGCCGAAGCGCCCGGGACGCTGGACCTCACGCGCCGGTCATCGATTTTCGAGCTGGGCCTTCACCGCCTCGAGCTCCGCGCGCATCGCGGCGAGCTCCCGCTCGATGCGCGCCGCGTTCGCCGCCTCCGACTCGGCGCGCTGGGCGGCGACGAAGGCCTCGCCGAGCGGGCTTCCGGACGCCACGGCGTCGAGAGCCTCCCGCTCCGCGCCGGCCAGCGTCGGCTGCACCGTCCCGTACGACGTCGGAACGTAGAGCAGGGTGAGCTGGAAGTCATAGCCGCGAAAATCACCGGTGCTCTCTTCACCGAGGAGATAGTAGGTGTACGAGCCGGCCGCGGCGACCTGGAACAGGCCGTGCACGCTCATCGGCGCATCGTAGGTGCCTGTCGGCAGCGAGCTCGGCAGAAGCCATCTTACGTCCTGGTTCCCCGGAAACCCCGACAGGCTGGCGGACACGCCGAACTCGGCCCAGGACTGGATTCCGGTCGTATGATTCGCCTGCCCCTGCCAGGAGGCGACGACCAGCACGTACCCGGCCGCCGGGGCCACGATCGTGCGCGAGGCGAGCATGTTCAGACCGCTTGACAGGAATATCCCCGTGCCTCCCCCCTCGGTGTAGCTCGCCACGCCGGGCTCGTCGAGGATCTCGGCGGCGGCGACGGCGTTCGAGGGAAGGACCACGCTGGCGTTTCCCGTCTGGTCCATCTGGAAGGAGGCGCTCTGCGCGGAACCGCTGATCGAGACGCGCGGCTCGTTCGTCGCGTTGTAATTGCCGTCGACCGAGAAGCAGCTGTTGCCCGTGGCATTTCGCGTCACGCTCAGGTATCCGCCTTCCCCGTTGACGTCGGGCTGGAGGAAGGCCGAATACGCGCCGTTCTCCTGGTACACGTTGAGCGATCCGCCATTGGTGCTGGTCGTGGCGTTCAGCACGGGGCTCGCGACCCCGATGCGGTAGAGCTTAAGGTCTGCGCTCGAGCTCGATCCGCCGATCGAGGTGACGCCGGCACCGTCTATCGAGAGCACCTCGGCCGAGCCGGCGCCGAGGATCAGCTTCTCGGCCCCGCCGGCGACGCGTATCCCGGCCGTCCCGGCTCCGCCCCCCTCGGTCGCCACGCCGAACTTGAGGCGGTAGGTGGCATCGCCGATCTTGAAGTCCCCCTCGGTGCTCGTCAGATCCCACTGGTTCCCGTCCACGTGGAGCTTGGCGCCGGGCGCGGTCGTGTTGATGCCGAGGTTGCCGTCCGCGGTCAACCGCATCCGCTCGAGGTTGCCCGTCACGAAGTACATCGGATTGGCCGAGATGACCTGCAGCATCAGCGGACCCGCCAGGGTTCCCGCGCTCAGGCGGGAGAGGTTCGCGAGCGGGATCGTCCCCGCCGTCGATCCGCCGGCAGAGGGGCCGTGCTTGTGCAGTTCCAGGTAGTCGAAGTCCCCGCCCGTCGACTTCAGGGTCAGGCTGGCCCGCCCGGTCGTCGAGGAGGTCTCGACCTTGATTTCCTGGGCGGCGCTGCCGACGATGTCGAGCCGCGCCTCGGGATCGGTCGTCCCGATGCCGATCTGCGCGCTGTTGTTGTAGAGGCTGCTCGTCGCGGCCCAGTCGGAGCCGTTGTGCCACAGCGTCTGTCCGGTGGTCCCCGCCGGCAGGCTCCCGCCGCCGGTCGAGGTGAGCGATTTCCACGAAGAGCCGTCATACCCCTCGAAGTCGGTCCCCGTCCAGCGCAGGGTGCCGGCGTTGCTGCCGGTCGTGGTTCCGATCCTCAACCCGCCCGGTATGTTCATCGATTCGGCGAGCCCGATGCCGCCGAACGTGGTCCAGCCGTTCGGCTCGACATGCATGGCGTCTAGATTGTTGAGGATCAGGTTCCATGAGTAGTCCGAACCGACATGATGAGAGCCGTAGAGGATATTCTGCCTCATGTATCCGTAGTTGGGCTTACCCGGAGCGGTGACGGCATTGACGTAGATCGAAGCCCAGTTTCCGTCGTATCCGTCCATGCGAAACCCGACCTGTCCCGTCGGCTGCACGACGTGGAGCGCGTAGTTGGGCGAGGGCGAGGTCGTCCCGATCCCGACGTTCCCGCTCGCGGGAAAGATGTTCCCCCCGGCGGCCGAGCCCTTGACCGTCCGAGCGTTCATCGCGTAGGCGGCGTCGGTGAGGAGCGTGCGCGGCGAGAGCTCCGCCTCCCCCTCGACCGAGATCCCGAGGTAGTAGGGCTGGTCGAAATCGAGCGCGCCGAGCGGCTGCGTCCAGCCGAGGGTCGCGTTGAAGATCCCCTTGGTCACCGTGAGCAGGTGGGCCTCCTGCCAGATCGGCGTGCCGCCGGCCTCGACGGTGTAGAGGCGGAATTCGACGTTGTACGAACCGTCGGGGAGGGCTGAACCGACGTCGTCGGTGAGCACCCCCTGGTAGCTCAGGAGCTCGGGGACGTCCGCGCTCGCCGCGGCAGCGAGCAGGACGAGAAGCGCACAGGCGATTGAACAGAATCGTTTCATGAACGACCCTCCTTGCTGGGGCTTCAGCGAACGATCACGAGTTTCTTCGTCATCAGGTCCTTGCCGGCCTGCAGCCGGTAGTAGTAGACCCCGGAGCCGACCTGCGCCCCGGCATCGTTTCTCCCGTCCCATGCGGCGACATGGCGTCCGGCCGCGAGCTCCCCGTCGACGAGCCCCCGCACGCGGGCGCCGCGCACGTCGTAGATCACAAGCGTCGCGCGGCCGTCGGCGGCGAGGTAGAAGGCGATCGAGGTGGCCGGGTTGAACGGGTTGGGATAGTTCTGGTACAGCGTCGTCGGCCTGGGCGGGAGCGAGACGGAGAGGGTCGGCGAGAACCACTCGCCGCCGTCGGAGACGATCGCCCCGATGCGATACAGGTACGTCCTGCCGGCGAGCGCCGTCTCGTCGCGGTACCGCCCATCCCCGACGGCCGGGAGAGGGGCCGCGGTGATGCGCGCGAGGGCCCCCTCGTCCGTCTCCGACCGATAGACGTGGAACCCCTCGAACGAGACCGAGGCGCTCGCCTCCCAGGCGAGCACGACGGCGTCGTCGCGCAGCTCGGCCGCGAAGGCGGCGAAGGCGACGTCGACCGCCGAGCTGATCTCGGCGCAGTACCAGAAGCCGCCCTTGACGGTGTTCGCCGTGCCCGCGGCGATGCCTATCAGCGGCTGGGCGGCGCTGTCGAAGGCGACATACGACCCTCCCCCTCGCACCCCGCTGCCTCCGCAGAAATGCCCGTGCAGCACGCGGTACTGCGCGCCGGCGGGGGCGGCGGCGAGGAGGGCGAGGGCGGCGAGCGCGCACATCAGACTGTTACGCGTCATTCCATCCTCCCTGTTGAGTTTCACATGTGGGCGATAAGCCTGCGGCCCCGGCGGGGCCGATGCACGGATTGTCCCGGTTTCGCGCGATGCTGTCAACCGCATGGTTGAGTCAGCGCCTACTTGCCGTCCAGGTCACCCAGGGCCACGGCGTGGCTGTAGTCCGCGCTGCTCGAGCCGTCGCCGCTCGCCGTGACGTCATGGACGGTGAACGAGCCGTGGCCGTCGTTCAGGTAGACCTGGTTGTACTGACCGTAGTTGACCACGAATGCGTCCAGGCGCGAAGCCGGCGGCTGCTTCGGCTTGTTCGTCGGCTCCGACGGATCCGAGCAGTGGACCAGCAGCGCCGCGGCCGATACGGTCAGCACGAGCAGACTGATCTCTCTTGCGTTCATGCGGGTATGCCTCCGCGTGTGTGGTGTTCGATCGCCGAAACGGCGGGATGCGGATATGCCGTCGCACGATCCATGAAATGGAATGCCAGCCCGTGCGCGGGGTTGCCGTGTGCGGGTTTGCCGCGGCGCGGCGGTCCCTCAATCCTTCACGCACCGGACCGAGTATCCGTAGTCCTTGGCGTGGTTGAGACGGTAGATGACCGCATCATACGCGGAGAGCTCGCGCAGGTAGGCGCGGCTCGTGCTGTACTCCGTCGCGCTCCAGAACCAGGCGTTGTTCTGCAGGCCGATGAAGTAGCCCATGTAGCCGCGGCCCCCGCCGGGGAGGGCGGTGAAGCCGGCGCTGTCGTTCGCATCCTCGTTGGGAGCGAGCCAGTGGTCGGTCCCCATCTCCTTCATCTCGCCCCCGGCCACCGAGGCGCCTCCGAGCTGCACGACGAGCGTGGACCACTCGTTGTCGGTCGCCACGTGCCACCCCTCGGGGGCGATGCCGCGGGGATCGCTCACAGCGCGCCAGTTGTACAGGCGCCCGTAGACGTCGAGGTTGTCGCTGCTGTTGTCGTACGCGCAGCAGGCCCCGTATGTCAGGGTGTACCAGACGTTGTCGTCGGTCACGACGGGGATCGAATCGCCGTCGCGGTAGTGCGTCACCTTGAGGTTCTCGGCCATCCACCACTGGTCGCCGATCTTGACCGTCGCGTAGACGTTCCCGTCGATGTCGGTCACCGTCCCCGTAAGGGCCGTCGTGGTGAAGGAGTCG
>JAQVGR010000001.1 GCA_028696635.1 Candidatus Krumholzibacteriia bacterium
AATAGGTGTACGCGGGCAGAAGCTCGCCGCTCGCTTCCATGAAGGAGCCTCGAAGGTAATAGAGCAGCGCGTTCCGGTCGAGGCGCTCCTGCGCGCCTACCGGCGCCGCGACCGCCAGAAACGCCGCAAGCGCCGAAAGAGCCAGCGCCGCGCCGATGATCGATCCTCGCTCACGCCTGTACATGCTATAAGTATACGCCCTTGCCGCTGTCCGGGCAAAGCGAAAGGCGCCCCGTACTGAAGTTCGGGGTCCGCATTGACAGCGCTCGCCGGCGGGGAGTATACTCCGTAACGAGACCCTCCGCAGCTCGATCGCGCCCCTGGAGAGGAAGGATACGCAATGAAGCAGAAGATAGCGGCGATCGGCGCCGCGATGATCGCCACCGCCGTCATTTCGTCGGCAGCCGGGGCACAGCTTCTCGGCGTGCTCACCGTAGAGCGCCTCTCGATACTCGACGAGCCCTGGGCCGGAGCGAGGGCGTGCGGCATGGGCGGGGCTTACACCGCCGTGAGCGACGACCCCCTCGGAGTGCTTTACAATCCGGCGGGGATCGCGCGCGCCAGCGGGAGCGACGTCTCGCTCGGCATATACGAGCGCTGGCAGGATGTCGAGCATGTCTACGACGGCGCCGGATCGGCCGCGTCGGGCTCGTATCTCTCCTTCGGACACATCGGCGCGATCCTCCCCTACTCCAGCTACTCGACCGACATCTACTTCGGCGTCGGGGTCTTCCGCACGGGCGGCTCCGATCTCGAATACGTCAGGACAGGCGAACGGCCCGATCTCGGCGGCGATATCAGGAACGTCCTGCTGCAGGACGGTTCGGTCTACCAGTACCGGTTCGCCGTCGCCGGCAAGCTCTCACCGGCCGTCTCGGTCGGCGCCGCCTTCGTCCTGTGGGACGGGAACCCCCGGTTCCTCGAGGAGATCTCGTTCCAGGGGGCGGCCGACTCGAGCTACGTCTTCTCGGACGACGTGACGGCGAATCTCGACGGGGTCAGCTTCGATTTCGGGGTCCACGCCCGCCTGGGACGGCTCTTCGACGCCGGGCTGGTCGTGACGACCCCCACATGGCTCGACTACGGAGGCGACGGGGTGGAGCGATACTCGGGCACCTGGCCCGACGGGTCGGGCTGGACGACCGATCCGTACTATTTCCGGGTCGACGACGAAATCACCCTCCCGATGACCATCCGCGGCGGCGCCGCGCTCCGGACGGAGCCGCTGACCGTCAGCGCGGAGGCGACCTGCGCCGATTACACGCAGACGAAGTACAACGGCAGAACCCTCTATCACGAGGACGATCCGCGCATCGACGTGCTCAAGCAGGTCTGGTCGTACCGGATTGGAGCCGAGCTGCGCGTCCCGAGGACGACGCTCTCGCTCCGGGCGGGGTATGCGTACCAGCCTCTCCCCGTGCGCGGGATCGACGAGATGACCTATGTCGAGGAGACACCTGACGAATTCTGGCTCGTGACCGACTGGCAACTCGGAGCAGTCACGAGCGAGCGGCGGCTCTTCACGTTCGGAGCCGGAATCGTCATTGACCGGAGCCTTTCCGTAGACGCGGCCGTGACGACGGGTCGCTTCGAACGCGAGACGCTCTACCTGGCCGAAACGAGGGAGCTCACAGAGCTTCTCGTATCGGGATCGTTCCGCTTCTGAAATCGCTACGGGATATCGACGCGTCCTCGCGCCCGTTCATCGCCCGCCGAGGACGCCGGGGCTGATCGCCTCGGCAAACTCCTCGAGCAGAAGCACCAGCCGCGGACCGGGGATCGACGCATGATCGCCGGTGAGGATCGTCACCCTGCCCGTGCGCACCGCGCGCAGTTCCGCGGCGCCCTTCCAGCCGCCGGTTATGCGCTGCAGGCCAAGGCGCCGGGCGTCGGCGGCCGGCACGATTTCTATGATCACCTCGGGATCGAGGTGAAGCATGCCTTCCATCGACAGCTCGGGATAAGCGGGAACGCGGGAATCGATGGCGTTGCGCCCGCCGGCCGCCTCGAGGAGCTCGTCGTAGAAGGTGCCCCGCCCCGCCGCGCATATGCCGGCCGGCGAGGACCCGTACGCCCGAGAGACGACGACGAGCGTCGAGGGCCGGTCTGAGGCCGATGTGAGACGGCGCACGGATTCGATGCGCCGCTCGATCGAGGCACGGACCGCCGCCGCGGAATCCGCAGCGCCGCACCGCCGGCCGATCGTCGTGATCGACGAGAGGATCTCTCCGATCGTCTCGTTTCCCACGGCGAGACACTGTATGCCGACCCTCTCGAGAACGGACCCGGCACTCTCGTGGGCGGGAAGCATGACGACGAGGTCGGGCTCGAGGGCGACCACCGCTTCGACGTTCGTGTCGTAGTACCCGCCGACCCGCGGCAGCAGCGCGGCCTCGGGCGGATAGTTGCAGAACCGCGTGGCGCCGACGAGACGGTCGCCGAGACCGACGGCGAAGAGAATCTCCGTGATGTTCGGAGAGAGCGAAACGATGCGCCGGCAGGGCTCGCGATCCCCCGCCTCGGACGCCGGTCCGCATGCGGCGCAGATCAGAACGAAGAGGCACAGAACGGCTCCGATGGCGCGTTGCCACGGCGATCCGCAGCCGCCGGTCATCAGTCGGTTTTGCGGCTGATGCCCTTGAGCAGCGACAGGTATGCCTCGTCGAGACGTGAGAGCATCTCCTCCGAGAGTCCGCCGCCGGTCTCCATGATCTGCGTATAATGCTGCTCGAGGTATCGGCAGAGAGAGACCGCGCCGCTTCCGATCTGCCCGTCGACGAGCTTCCGCGCCTCTTCACGGGCGGCCCGGAACGGCTCGTCCTCCTCGCGGCCGTCGACGTTGTGGATGTACTCGTTGAGCAGCTGGAGCCAGTACGCGTCGTGCCTGCCGCCGTTATCGAAAACACAGCCCGGCTCGCCGACGAGGAAACAGTACCCGTATACGAAATACGAGCAATGAAGCATCCCCGTCAGGAAGAGCCTCCGGTGACAGTCGATCGACATCTCCTCCATGGCGCACGGAAGCCTGCACTCCGCGCAGAGAACGGCCGGATCGCCTCCGAATGTGAATGGAAACCGTCTTGTTGCGGGCCGCGCGTTCATACGATCAGTTATGCACCCGCCTGAGCTCCTTGAGGGCTTCCTTGGCAGCCATCTGCTCGGCGTCCTTCTTGCTCTTGCCCCGCCCCCGCCCGAGGAGCCCGTGGCCGGCGCGGACCTCGACGAGGAAGATCTTGTCGTGCTCGGGGCCTGTCGTCGACCTGATCCGGTAGCGCGGGTACGTTCTGAACTTGCGCTGCGTATACTCCTGCAGGTGGCTCTTGTAGTTGATGTGATCGCTGTGCTCGAGGGTCACGTCGACTTCGTCGAGGATCGTCTCCTCGATGAATCGCCTCGCTTCCTCGAGACCGCCGTCGAGGTAGATGCCTCCGATCACCGCCTCGAGAACGGCCGTCTGAATAGAGTCCTGCCCGTGGACTCCTCCTCTGAACGCGTTCTCGCTGAGGATGACGTGATCCTTGAGGCCGATCGCTTCGGCCTTCTTGGTGAGGACCGTCTGGCTGACGAGCAGGGATTTCTTCTGCGTCAGCTGCCCTTCGTTCTCTTCGGGGAAGTTGCGAAGCAGGAAATCGGTCGTCACGAGCGCCAGCACCGAATCCCCGAGGAACTCGAGCCGCTCGTACGTGATCCCCGGCTCGCCCGGCTTCAGCTCTCCGAGCGTCGATCGATGCGTGAGGGCTTCTACGAGGATGTCGCTGTTCGCGAAACAGTACCCGAGTTTGCGTTCGAGCTCCGAAAACCTCGACGGCGCGGCCTGCCTCCGGCGGCTGAACAGTCTTTTCACTCTTTCGATGGACCAGCCCATACGACTCGAATCCGTCAATCGGCGAATCTCCTCAGCAGGAGACTTACGTTGTGTCCGCCGAATCCAAGCGAATTGCTCAGGGCAAATTCGAACTCCTTGGGCATGGCTTTGTTCGGCACGTGGTTGACAGCGCACTCCGGATCGATGTTGTCGAGGTTCGCGGTCGGAGGCATGATCTGCTCGATCAGGGCGCGCGCGGTCATGATGAACTCGAGCCCTGCCGCGGCGCCGAGCATGTGGCCGGAGCAGGACTTTGTCGAGCTCACGTGCAGATCGTCCCTCCCACCGAAGACCGCGACGATCGCCTCCGCTTCCGCCTTGTCGTTGTACTTCGTCGAGGTGCCGTGCGCGTTGATGTAACCCACCCGGTCGAGCCCGATCCCCGCGTCGCGCACGGCGCGCCGCATCGCCTCGCCCGGGCCGATCCCTCCGGGTGCCGGAGCGGTCATGTGGTAGGCGTCCCCCGTCATGCCGACCCCGGCGAGCTCGGCGTATATCGTCGCGCCTCTCGCGCGCGCGTGAGCGAGCTCCTCGAGCAGGACGATCCCCGCTCCCTCCGCCATCACGAAGCCGTCCCGGTCGACGTCGAAGGGGCGGCTCGCCCGCCGCGGTTCGTCGTTGCGGGTGGAGAGCGCTTTCATGGAGCAGAACCCGCCGAGGGCCATCGGGGAAATCGTTCCCTCCGTCCCGCCGGTGAGCATGGCATCGGCATGGCCGGCCTTGATGAGCAGGTACGACATCGCGATCGCGTGGCCGCCCGAAGCGCAGGCCGAGACGGTCGCGAAATTGGGGCCCTTCAGGCCGTATCTGATGGATGCCAGACCCGAGGTCATGTCGATGATCATCAGCGGGATGAAGAAGGGGCTGATCTTCGAAGGCCCTTTCTCGAGGTACACGGCGTGCTGCTCCTCGAAGGTGAGGATGCCCCCGATCCCGGAGCCGATGACGACGCCGAAGTTCTCGCGGTCGAACTCGGCTCCCTCGAGATCCCGCATTGCCTCGACGGATGCCGCCATCGCCAGCTGCGTCGACCGGTCCATCCGCCTGGCGTCCTTCTTGTCGATGTACTTCAGCGGATCGAAGCTCTTGACCTCGCCGCCGATCTGCGAGCTGAACCCGCTGACGTCGAAGGCCGTGATCCTGTCGATCCCGGACCTTCCCGCGCTGATGTTCAGCCAGTTCTCCTCGACGGTCTCACCGCAGGGGCTCACGAGCCCCATGCCGGTAACGACCACGCGTCTGCCGTTCGCGGACACTCTCTGTCTCTCCGATCACTGATGGTGTGTGCGCGCTCTCCCGACCGATCGCTACTCGGTCACGTGCGCCTTTACGTAATCGATCGCTTCGCCGACCTTCGTGATCTTCTCGGCCTCTTCGTCGGGGATCTCGACCCCGAACTCCTCCTCGAGCGCCATCACGAGCTCGACCGTATCGAGCGAGTCGGCGCCGAGATCGTCGATGAACGACGCTTCGACGGTGATCTGGTCCTGATTGACCGACAGCTGATCCTCGATGACCTTCCTCACGCGTTCCTCGATCGTTGCCATGCTTCAGAAACCTCCTTGCCTGAGTCGACTACCGTGCCATGACCATGCCGCCGTCGCAGTTCACGACCTGCCCGGTCACGTACGACCCGAGATCGGAAACGAGGAACAGGACCACATTGGCCACGTCCCCTCCGCTCCCGAACCGCCCGAGCGGTATCATGCGACGCATCTGATCCTGTACCTCTTCGGGTAGAACAGCCGTCATCGGCGTGTCTATGAAACCGGGGGCGATCGCGTTGACCGTCACTCCGCGAGGAGCGAGCTCCTTCGCGGCCGATTTCGTGAAACCGATGATCCCTGCCTTGCTGGCGGCGTAGTTGCTCTGACCAGCGTTCCCCATCTGCCCGATCACCGAGGCGATGTTCACGATGCGGCCCGACCGCTTCCTGAACATGTGCTTCGCCACCGCCCTCGTCATGTTGAACGTGCCGGTGAGATTGATGCGCAGGACGCGCTCCCACTCCTCGCCGCTCATGCGCAACAGCAGGTTGTCCCGCGTGATCCCCGCGTTGTTCACGAGGATATGGACCTGCTCGCGCCATTCGAGGACCTCCCGGACGCAGCGCTGCACGTCCTCGGCGTCCGACACGTCGCATCTGAGCGCGAGCGCTCCGCGCCCGGCCTCCTCGACGAGACCGGCCGTCTGGGCCGCGCCCTCCACGTCGACGTCGAGAACGGCCGTATCGGCGCCGCTCCCCGCGAGGGCGAGGCATATATCCCGCCCGATGCCGCGGCCGGCGCCGGTGACGATCGCCGTTGTTCCTTCGATCCCTTTCATATCGACCATGCTCTATAGCAAAAGCCCGCGCGGTTCGTAAAGCATTTTATGAGACGGCGACGGCTTCGATCGCCGCGGCGACCTGATCGGCCGTGCCCACCGATGCGACCGGACGGTCGCGCCGAATCCGTTTCATGAGGCCGGTAAGGACCTTGCCCGGTCCGACCTCCATGATCTCGCCGTCCCACCGGTCGGCGAGCGCGGTCATCGAGTCGGACCACAGGACCGGGCTTGTCAGCTGGCGCGAGAGCGCGTCGATGATCTCGCCGGAGGCCCTGACGATCTTCGCATCGGCGTTGGTAATCACCCCGACCGGCGCGTCGCCGACGGGAAAGCTCCTGATATAATCGACCAGCTCGGTCTGCGCGGAGGCGACGAGCGGCGAGTGGAACGCCCCGCTCACGTTCAGACGGACGACCTTCGAGGCACCCTTCGACTCGGCGATCCGCATCGCCTCCTCGACCGCCTCGATCTCTCCCGAGACGACGATCTGGCCGGGCGCGTTGATATTGGCCGTTACGACGGTGCGCCCGCCGGACGCCGCCTCCCTGCAGACCTCGTCGACGACCTCGCGCTCGAGGCCGATGATCGCAGCCATCGTGCCCGGCTGCCTGAGCCCCGCCTCGTACATGAGCTCGCCGCGCCTGCGGACGATCCGCAGCGCGTCGGTCCATTCGAGGGCCCCGACGCAGGCGAGCGCCGAGTACTCGCCGAGGCTGTGCCCCGCCGCGATCGCCGGTTCGACGCCCGCCTCCTCGCTCAGGATCCGCGCGACGACCACGCTGCAGAGCAGGATGGCCGGCTGCGCGTTGCGCGTCTCGGTGAGGACCTCGGGATCGCCCTGGAAACAGAGCCTGGAGAGCTTCATTTCGAGGATATCGTCGGCCTGCCGGTAGATCTCGGCGGCGGCGGGAAACCGCTCGGCGAGGTCCTTTCCCATCCCCGCGTACTGCGAACCCTGCCCGGGGAAGAGCATCGCCGTCTTCTTCGCTGCCATCACGTCTCCTTTATCCGTCCGGAGCGCCGTTGCGACGGGCCCCGCATCAATACCGCGCCAGGACCGCGCCCCAGGTGAGCCCGCCGCCGAAGGCGACCATCATCACCAGGTCCCCCTTGTGCAGCGTGCCGCCGTCCCTGAGCTCCGAGAGGGCGATCGGGATGCTCGCCGAGGAGGTGTTCCCGATCCGGTCGATATTGACGACGACCTGTTCCTTCGCGAGTTTCAGGCGTTTCCTGACCCCCTCGATGATGCGGATGTTCGCCTGGTGGGGGATCAGGTAGTCAATGTCGGAAAGCTGCAACCCCGCCTCGTCGAGGGTGCTGCGCGCCGCGTCGACCATCGCGCGGACGGCGTACTTGAACAGCCCGTCGCCCCTCATCTTGACGTACTGCTGGCGTTCCGCTATCCGTTGCGCGTCGAGCGGCATCCGCGAGCCGCCGCCGGGGACGTAGAGAAGCTCGCCGAGCGAGCCGTCGCACTGCATGAACGTGCCGAGAATCCCTTCGCCTTCGGGGCCCTCCTCGAGGACGACGGCGCCGGCGCCGTCGCCGAATAGGACGCACGTCGCCCGGTCCTCGTAGTCGAGGATCCGCGAGAGCACCTCGACCCCGACGATCAGGATCTTCTTCGCCCTGCCCGCGGCGATCAGGGCGTGGCCCGTGGTCAATCCGTATACGAACCCCGAGCAGGCCGCCGAAAGATCGAACCCGGCGGCGCGCTTCGCCCCGAGCCGGCTCTGCAGCAGGCAGGCGGTGGCGGGCAGGGACATGTCCGGGGTCACGGTGGAAACGATGATCAGGTCGAGCTCGTCCGCCGCGACCCCGGCGTCCTCGATGGCGCGCCTGGCCGCGTTCAGGGCGAGATCGCTCGCCGCCTCGGACTCGTCCGCGATGCGGCGCTCGCGGATCCCCGAACGCGTGACGATCCACTCATCGCTCGTATCGACCATCTTCTCGAGATCGAAGTTGGTCAGCACCCGCTCGGGCAGGTAATGCCCGATCCCGGTGATCCGCGCGCCTTTCGGCTGAATCCCTCTCGTCACGACCCTGTCCCTCCGACCTTTTCCTTGATGCGCCTGTTCACGCCGTTGAGCACGAACCGCTCGGCCGCGAGAACGGCGTTCCTGACGGCCTTGGCGGACGATCCGCCGTGACCGATTATCATCACTCCATCGACGCCGAGCAGCGGCATTCCCCCGTACTCGGCATAATCGAGGGTCCGCTTCATATGCGAGAAAGCGGGCCTCATCAACAGGGCCCCCGCCCTCGCGAGCAGGCTGTCCTCGATCCCCTCGCGCAGCAGCGTGCCGACGTACGAGACGATGCTCTCTGCGAACTTCAGCAGCACGTTGCCGACGAATCCGTCGGTGACGACGACGTCGACCGTGCCGGATATGACGTCCCGGCCCTCGACGTTCCCCGCGAAGTTCAGTCCGCTCGCCGCGATTCGCCGGTGCGCCTCGCGCGTCAGATCGTTCCCCTTCGAAGGCTCCTCGCCGATGCTGAGCAGTCCGATCCTCGGATTCGTCCGTCCGAGGAAGAGCTCCGCGTAGGCGGAGCCCATCAGGGCGAACTGCTCGAGATGGACCGGCAGGCATTCGGCGTTCGCTCCCCCGTCGAGCACTATCGTCCCGCCGTTGCGGGACGGATAGAGGATCGCGATCGCCGGCCTGTCGATCCCCGGTATCCTCCCCAGCGAGAGCAGCGCGCTCGCCACCGCCGCCCCGGTGTTCCCCGCGCTGACCACCGCTTCGACCGCTCCCTCGCGGTGCAGACGGGTCGCGACGGCGATCGATGAATCCTTCTTGCGCCGGATCGCGGTGGCGGGGCTCTCCGACATCCCGACCGCCTCCGACGCATGCACGATCTCGAGGTGGTCCGTCGGCAGGGCGCTCTCCGCTATATGGCGCTCGATCTCCTCCCGCCTGCCCACGAGCACGATCGTGAACCGCCCCGCCCCCGCGGCAGCCGCCTCGGCGGCTCCGTCGATGATATCGAGGGGCGCCCGGTCACCGCCCATGGCGTCCAACGCGATCTTCATCGTCTCTCCAAGCCGCGCCCGTCCCCGCCCCGGCGCGCCGAAGGCGATTGGCGTACGGCCGATGCCCCCGGAGAAATCCCTACTCTTCTTTTTCCTTGGGCTTGACGATCTCGCGCCCGCCGTAGTATCCGCAGTTCGGACAGACCGCGTGGGCCGGCTTGGGCTGATGGCAATGCGAGCATTTCGCCAGAGACGGCGCCACGGCCTTGTAGTGCGCCCGCCGCATTCGTTTTCGCGCTTTCGATGTTCTATGCTTCGGTACAGCCATTCCTTGACCTCCCGGTTCCGGGGAATATTCACCGTTCGTCGTCTTTGTTCAACAGTTTTTTCAGATCCCCCCATCGGGGATCGCCGTTCCCGTCCCCGCAGCCGCAGGGCCCCTCGTTCCTGTTCGCCCCGCACCGGGGACAGATACCCGCGCACTCCTCCCTGCAGAGGAACCTGATCGGCATCTCGAGCAGTATCGACTCTCTCACATGGGGAAAGATGTCGTACCGGTACTCCTCCCCCTCCCCGAGCAGGACGAAATCGGCCTCTTCGATCCCTTCGGGGACTGCGGCGCCGCCTCCCCGCTGGAGCACGACGCTGAACGCCGTCTCGAGCCCGTGCTCGAACGGCGCGAGGCACCGGGCGCACTCGGCCTGTATCGCCGCACGGATCGTTCCCTCGAGCAGGAACCGGTTTCCGGACTTCGTCATGACAGCCGTGACCGCCGCCCTGCACTGCAGATCCTCCCCGCCGCCGCCGGTCAGAGCGAACCCCTCGTCGAACGAGAAGGATTCGCGGTCCCCGGCGTGGCCGAGGTCTATCTGCATCTGCGGAAAATCCTTGTCCATGAAGCGATTATACTATTCGCGGCCGAACACGATGGCAAGTTCTTTTTCCGCAGAGGACCGGGAGTCGGATGCATGCACGGCGTTGGCCTGCAGCGACGTGCCGTACATGTACCGGATCGTCCCGGGACGCGCGGAGGCGGGATCGGTCGCGCCGACGAGCTCGCGCAGCAGCGCGACGCCCTCCTCCTTCTCCAGCTCCATCCCGACGACCTCGCCCGATGTGATGTACGCCACCAGCGCCTCGAAGAACGGCTTGCCACGATGGACGCCGTAGAACTCCCCGGCCGTGCCGGCGTCGAAGCGAAACTGCTTCATCCGCCTTATCCTGAACCGGTTGGCCAGCAACATATCTATGATCCGTCCCTGGTGCCCCGCCGCGACGGCCTCCGGCTTTATCATCAGAAAGGTCCTGTCCACGTCTCCTCCTGTGTCCCTGCCGGACGCGTCTCAGCCGGTGACGCGCCTGACGATATCGACGATCTGTGCGGGGGTGTCGGCCACCTCGACGCCGACCTCCTTGAAGGCGGCTATCTTCCCCTCGGCGGTCCCCGCGCCGCCGGCGATAATCGCGCCGGCGTGCCCCATCCGCTTCCCCGGGGGGGCGGTCCTGCCGGCGATGAAGGCGGCGACCCTCTTCGGATAGCCGTCGCGTATCATCCGGGCGGCCAGCTCCTCGTCGTTTCCGCCGATCTCGCCGATCAGCACCACAGCGTCGGTCCCCTCGTCTGCTGCGAAGAGCGACATCGCATCGAGCAGGTTCGTGCCGACTATCGGATCGCCCCCGATCCCGATGCAGGTCGATTGCCCGAAGCCGCTCTGAGAGAGATGATGCACGATCTCGTAGGTGAGGGTGCCGCTGCGCGAGATGACGCCGACGCGCCCCTGCCGGTGGATCTCTCCCGGCATGATCCCGACTTTCGCCAGGCCAGGAGATATCACGCCCGGGCTGTTCGGGCCTATGAGCCTGGTGCCGCGTTCCCTGAGGAACGGAAGCGCCCGCACCATGTCGCGCACGGGTATCCCCTCCGAGATGCATACGACCAGGCCGATCCCGGCGTCGGCGGCCTCGCAGACCGCATCGGCGGCGAACGAGGCGGGGACGTAGATCACGCTCGTATCGGCGCCCGTCGCGGCGACCGCGTCGGCGACCGAGTCGAAGACGGGGACGCCGTCTTCGGTCTTCGCGCCGCCCTTGCCCGGCGTCACGCCGGCGACGACCTTTGTCCCGTAGGCTATCATCTGCCGGGCGTGGAATCCGCCGTCGCGCCCGGTGATCCCCTGGACGACGAGGCGAGTCTCTTTTCCGACCAGAATGCTCACAGTACGATTCCTTTCTGTCGATACCGCCCCCAGGGGACGGAGATCAGCCGCGTGCAGCAGCGATGGCGCCCTTCACCGCTTCATCCATCGTCTCGGCGCCGATCAGGTCGGTGCCGGCGAGGAGTTCTCCCGCCTCGCGCGCGTTCGTGCCGGTCAGCCGGACGACGAGCGGGACATCGAGCCCGAGCCGCTTCTTCGCCTCGATCAGCCCCATGGCTACGTCGTCGCACCGGGTGATGCCGCCGAAGATGTTGATCAGGATCGCCTTCACGCTTGGATCGCGGAGGATGATCCGCATCGCGGCGAGCACCTTGTCCGGGCTCGAGCTGCCGCCGATGTCGAGGAAGTTCGCCGGCTCGGCGCCGTAGTGCTTGATCATGTCCATCGTGGCCATCGCGAGCCCCGCCCCGTTGACGACGCAGCCTATCGATCCGTCGAGCTTGACGAACGACAGCCCCGCCTCGCGCGCCGCCGTCTCGCCCGGATCCTCGTCTGCCGTGTCCCGGAGCGCCTCTATCTCGGGGTGGCGGAAGAGCCCGTTGTCGTCGATGTTTATCTTCGCGTCGATCGCCCAGACGGTCCCGTCCTGGCTGAGAACGAGGGGGTTGATCTCGGCGAGCGAAGCGTCGACGCCCATGAAGGCGTCGTAGAGAGCCTGCAGGACCGCTCCTATCTGTTTGGCCACCGCCCTGTCCCCGGTGAGGAACGAGGTGAGGCGCCGCGTCTGAAAGGGCATCAGCCCCCCTTCGGGGTTGAGGGGGAGCTTGAGGATCCTCTCCGGAGCGGTGCGCGCCACCTCCTCGATATCCACCCCTCCCGAGGGCGACACCATCATCATCGGCCTGCGGGTGACGCGGTCGAAGACCATCGCCGCGTAGAACTCCTTCACGATATCGACGGCCCGGGCGACAAGAACCTTCTCGACGGCCAGGCCCTTGATCTCCATTCCCAGGATCGTCCCGGCCTTCTCCCCCGCCTCGCGGGGCGATGAGGCGAGCTTGACCCCCCCGGCCTTCCCCCTCCCGCCGACGAGCACCTGCGCCTTGACGACGACCGGACAGCCGAGCTCCTCGGCGGCCGCTTCGGCGGCCCGGGGGTCGGCGACGAGTCGGCTCGGCGGAACGGGCAGGCCGAACCGGGTGAAAATGGCGCGGGCGTCGGATTCGTGTATCTTCACTGGCTGCACCTCCGGCATTCGTTGGGCGCCGCCCCGCGGAGGCGCCGCTATTCGAGAAAACGCGCGAGGGCGTCGCGCAGATCCGGCGAGCCGATCTCGGCGAGATCGTACGTGACCCGTACCGACGGCTGAGCGATCCTGATGATCCGCCCGAGATCTATCGGCGTTCCGACCACGACCGTGTCGCACTGGACCGCCGCGATCGTCTTCTCGAGGTCCCGGATCTGCTCCGTGCCGTATCCCATCGCCGGCAGGAGCGTCCCGATGCCGGGGTAGCGCTCGAAGGTCCGCATGATCTTACCCGCGGCCCAGGGCCGCGGATCGACGAGCTCGGCCGCCCCGTACTTCATCGCGGCCATGACGCCGGCGCCGTACCGCATGCCGCCGTGCGTCAGCGTCGGGCCGTCCTCGACGCAGAGGACCCGCTTGCCGCGGATCAGGCCCGGGTCGTCGACGTGCAGCGGCGAGGCCGCGTCGACGACTATCGCGTCGGGGTTGTAGGCGGCGATGTTCTCCCTGACCTTCTCGATCCCGCACAGGTCGGCCGTGTCGATCTTGTTGATCACGATCACGTCGGCCATCAGGAGGTTGACGAACCCGGGATAGTACTCGACCTCGTGCCCGGGACGGTGCGGGTCGACGACGGTGATCGCGCAGTCGGGCTTGTAGAACGGCATGTCGTTGTTGCCGCCGTCCCAGAGTATGACGTCCGCTTCCCGCTCGGCCTGCCTGAGGATCGCCTCGTAATCGACGCCGGCGTAGATGATGACTCCGCTGACGATGTGCGGCTCGTACTCCTCCATCTCCTCTATCGTGCAGTGGTGTTTCTCGAGATCGTCGAGGCTGGCGAACCGCTGCACGGCCTGCCTGGCGAGGTCGCCGTACGGCATCGGGTGCCTGATCGCCACGACCTTCCTGCCCGCATCGAGCAGGATCCTGGCCACGCGGCGGGTCGTCTGGCTCTTGCCGCACCCGGTGCGCGTGGCGCAGATCGAGATGACCGGCTTCGAGCTGCGGATCATCGTCGGCTCCGCTCCGACGAGCGAGAAATGGGCGCCGAGCGAATTGACGAGCTGCGCCTTCTCCATCACGTACTGGTTCGAGACGTCGCTGTAGGAGAAGACGACCTCCGCGACCTCGCCGTCGACGATCAGCTGCTCGAGCTCCTCCTCCGAGTGGATCGGGATCCCGTCGGGGTAGAGCGGCCCGGCGAGCTCGGGCGGGTACTTGCGCCCCTCGATGTCGGGGATCTGCGTCGCCGTGAAGGCGACGACCTCGACCGACCGATCGTCCCGGTAGAGCGTGTTGAAGTTATGGAAATCCCTTCCCGCCGCACCCATGATCAGGATGCGCCGCCGTGCCGTGCCTCGCTCGACCTCCGTCACGATTCCTCCTCTGTCCGTTCGGGGCCTCATCGGCCCGCCGTTCCTTCACGCGATCGGCCGATCCTGTCGATCAGCTCGCTCGACGAATATCCTTCGACCATCGGGATCCGGACCACCCGGCCCCCGCTCTCCCTGACGAGGTCCTCGCCGACGATCTCGCCCGCGCCGTACTCCGCTCCCTTGACGAGAACGTCGGGGCGCAGCGCTGCGATCGTCTCGAGCGGCGTGTCCTTGTCGAACACCGTCACGAAATCGACGCTGCGCAGGTGCAGCAGGATGAAGGCGCGGTCCGGCGCGGCGGTCACGGGCCGGGACGGCCCCTTGAGCCGCCGCACCGAGTCGTCGCTGTTGATGCCGACGACGAGGCAATCGCCGAGCCCGCGCGCCGTCGCGAGGAGCTCCACGTGCCCCCGGTGCAGGACGTCGAAACATCCGTTCGTGAAGACGATCCTCACTCCGGCCAGCCGCGCCCGCAGGCCGGCGAGCTCATGACGCTCCAGCGCTCCGCCGGGCCGGCCCCCGTCCATAGTATCAGATCCCGAACGCATCTGCCATCTCCTCCGGCTTCGCCGCCGCGGTGCCGAGCTCCCTGATCACGATCCCCGCCGCCGCGTTGGCCAGCTCGATCGCTTCGCGCAGCCCCGCCCCCGCTGCGACGGCGGCGGCGAGCACGCTGATGACCGTGTCCCCCGCACCGGTCACGTCGTAGACCTCCCTCGCTCGCGTGGGCAGATGGTGCGACAGCCTGCCTTCCTCGAACAGCGTCATCCCCTCCTCGCCCCGCGTGATCAGGACCGCCCGCGCGCCGAGGTCGCGCAGCAGGGCGCGGCCGACCCACTCGAGATCGGCTGCGCCGCGGATCTTCGTATTGTAGAACCCGGCGGCTTCCTTCAGGTTGGGGGTCACGCACCACGCGCCACGATAGAGGTCGAAGTGCCCCTCTTTCGGATCTATGAGCACCGGCGCCGCGTCCGCGCAGAGCCGCCTGAGATCGTCCATCACGGGCATCGAGACGACGCCCTTCCCGTAATCGGAGACGACCACCGCGCCGCATCCCTCGACCGCGTCGCCCAGCGCCGATCGCAGGCGCCCCAGCACGGGTCCGGCGACCTCCGCGTTCGTCTCGAAATCCGCCCTGACGACCTGCTGGTTGTGCGCGATGATGCGGATCTTCTCGGTGGTCACCCGCCGCCCGTCCGCGACGACGAACCGGTCGGCGATGCCCCGTTCGCCGAGCAGGCGCCTGAGCTCCCGCCCCTGGTGGTCGCGCCCGCAGATCCCCACGAGCCGCACGTCGCACCCGAGAGACATGAGGTTCCAGGCGACGTTCGCCGCCCCGCCGGGGCGGACGTTCGTCGAGGCGACCCCGACGACGGGAACCGGGGCCTCCGGGCTGATCCGCTCGACATTCCCCCAGAAGTAGCGGTCGAGCATCAGGTCGCCGACGACGGCGACCGGCGTGCCCTTTACGGCCTTGAGTATCTCCGCGGCCCTGCGCCTGCGCATGCTTTTTCATCCTTCCGGCGGAGGATCCCTCTCGGGGACCCATGAATCGGAGGCGCCGGTCGGGCCCGGCGCCGTCGCCGGTCAATATACCCGTACGCGGAGGCCGAGTTCAAGCCCATAATCCCCGTCCCGCTGTCCCTCGGCGGCTGCAGAACCTCGTATGAGCGTGACAGTGCGGCGGCGA
Organism: Candidatus Krumholzibacteriia bacterium; assembly: GCA_028696635.1. Classification (GTDB taxonomy): domain Bacteria; phylum Krumholzibacteriota; class Krumholzibacteriia; order Krumholzibacteriales; family Krumholzibacteriaceae; genus JAQVGR01. The sequence continues at coordinate 15,639 of JAQVGR010000001.1, forward strand.
AGATCAGAACGGCTCCTCTTCAGGCCGAAACTGCTCCCAGAGCCTTCTGAAACGGCCGAGATATATCGCGTCGAACAGATCGCCGCTTCCCGGAAAGACCTCGAGCACGTCCGCGCGCAGCGCCGCGATCTCCTCCTGGACCTCGTCTCCGTTCGCCTCTCCGCCGAGTATCAACGATGCGATCCGGTCCGCCTCGAGCCTGATCCCGCGCGCTATGGCGCGATCCTCGTCGTTGCGCGACGCTTCGAGCAGGGCATCCTCGACCGGATCGCCGCCTGAATCAACGCCGTTCGGTTCCATAATCGCAACGATGATAGCAGAAAGAGGGGCGCCGGGGGTACCCCGGCGCCACCGTGAAGCCGCCCGAGCCCGCTCAGGAGGCGGGTTCGAAGCACTGGTCGGAGAGATCATCGTCGTCTGTGTCGCGGGAGGCAACCGGGTCGGTCTCACCGCAGACGAAGATCTCGATGCGCAGGTCCCAGCAGGCGGGACCGAGTCCAATTAACGGCACCCGGTAGGTGTCATGACTGCCCACTCCGTCGACCGTCCAGCAGGCCGTGGAAAAGTAGTAGCTCCAGTCGCCCCCCCCCGCCGGGCGTCTGTAGACCCGGGCGTTGACCTCGGCTGTCCGCAGCCCGGCGCCGAGATCGACATCCCAGGTGAGGGTGCGCCGCTCCGCGTATCCGTCGCCGTCGGCGTCCACGACCGCCTCCCACCAGGCGTCGGCGATCACGTAGGCGGCGAGGTACGGCTCGTCGAAACACTGGTCCGCCAGGTCGGAGTCGTTGGCAAAGCTCCGCTCTGCGGCCTTGCCGTACCCGTCGCACTCGTAGACGTCGATGATGAACTCGTACCGTTTGGGCTCGAGCCCGTACACATCGACGTACCGCGCGTCGGCCTCGCTCTTGCCGGAGACCGTCCAGCACGGGGTCGAGTGGTACCATGTCCACGCGTCTTCGCCGACCGGGCGGCAGTAGACGTGCGCCTGCACGAGATGGGGGGCGTCGTCGTCGACGTCGACATCCCACCAGAGCCGTCCCGCCTCGCGACAGCCGTCGCCGTCGTTGTCGACCTCGCCGCTCCACCAGGCGTCGTAGACGCTGAAGGTGACGAGCGTCTCGAAACGACGGCCGCGAAGGTCTTGATCGTCGACGCGCCCGCGGGCAGCGACGATCCCCGAGCGGCCGCACTCGTAGAGAACGATCGAGAACTCGTACGTGCCTTCCGGCAGATGGTCGACGATCACCGAGACGGTGTCCGCTTCGCCGTCGCCGACTATCTCCGCGCAGGGAGTGGTCGCGTAGTGGGTCCAGTCTCCCGCGCATATCTCGCGGTAGAAGATCTGCGCGCTGACCGTGCGGATCGTCCCGTCGTTCATGTCTGGATCGAAGACCAGCGTCCCGCGCTCGGCGTACCCGTCGCCATCTTCGTCAACGAGGTCGCGCCACCAGGCATCCTCGATCGCGAAGGCCGGGTCGAGGGCAAAGAGCGTATAAGTCACCTGAACGTTCACGGGACTGTTGTCTGCGGAGCATCCGTGGACGCGTACGAGGCTCTCGTACACGCCTGGAGGAAGATCGGTCGTGTTCACCGAGACACGCGCCCGCATGCTCTCCAGTGTGCAGCCGGGGACAGAGGTCCCTGAGGTCGGATCGAGGCCGGTCCAGTCCTCGACGGTCGTCAGCTCCCAGAGGAGGACCCCGCCCCCCGTGTTCAGGATCTGTATCTCCTGCGGCGGCGGAAGCTCGCCGCCGGCGACGGCGTTGAACGCCAGCGCGCCGGGGACGACCTTGATGTGCGGGGTGTCCGGCTCGGGACAGACGCAGTCATCGTCGAGGCACCCGCCCGCGCAGGTGAACGCGAGACAGAGGACGATCAGCGCCGCTGTCCTATCAGACATGAGCAGCCACCGTACCGGTTCGGCGATGGAAATACTTGAACTCGTTTCTAGATAATTGTATCAAGCATTTGTCATTTTGTCAATTGCAGTAATGATTCCGAATGCAACTCCGGAACGGGGAGGTATCTATCGGCTTGCTCCTGCACGCCTTGTGGCGGTATAGTGTCGGGGTCCGGTGAACGGTCTGGCGCCCCGCCTTCTCACACGAAAGGGATACGATGCAGAAACAGCCTCAACCCCAGCAGCAGATACAGGTGCAGCTCGACGAGTCGGCCGCGGAGGGTATCTACTCGAACTTCGTGCTCACGGGGAACACGCACGCGGAGTTCATCCTCGACTTCGCCCGCATGCTCCCGGGCCTGCCGAAGGCGAAGGTCCTCTCGCGGATCATCATGACGCCGCAATCGGCCAAATCGCTGCAGATCGTGCTGACAAGAACGATCGAGCAGTACGAGAAGAACTTCGGCGAGATCAAGATGAAGGGGGGCAGGGAGGCCTCCCAGATCGGGTTCCAGGCCAAGGCCGGCGCTCCCGACTCCGGCGACGACTCCTGAGGAGCCCCGCGCTCATCGTCAGAGGGCTACCGCATTCTCGCGCGGAGGGCGCGTCTTCCAGCGCCGATGCGCCCAGAAATAGTGATCGGGATGCTTTCTGACCGCCTCCTCGAGCGCACGCGTGTACGCCCCGGTGAGCCGGGCGGTCTCCTCGTCGCGCGGCGCCGACTGATCCGGCTCTATCGGCGGCAGGAATATCGCCTCGTGCGTCTCGTCGGGGTTGCGCACGATGAAGCAGCAGACGATCGGAGCGCCGGTGCGCAGCGCGAACTGGGCAGCTCCCGGATAGGTCGACGACGGGATCCCGAAGAACTCGACGAAGATCCCCGCGCGCCTCGCATCCTGGTCTGACAGCAGCGCCACCATCCGGCCCGCCTTCAGCGACGCGAAGACGCCGCGCGCTGCGATCCCCCGGGCGATGATGCCGATCCCCGCCGCCCGCCTCAGACCGTTGATCAGATCGTCGATCGACTTGTTCGACTGCTCTCCCACGAGAAAATCGGCCGGCATCCCGTGGGCCACCGAGGCGGCCCCGAGCAGCTCCCAGCTCCCGAAATGCCCAGTCACGACCACGACCCCCTTCCCCCGGGAGAGCGCCCCGTCGATGTGCCGCCGATCCCGCACGGCGACGAGCCGCCTGAGGCGCTGGCCGCCGAGCCGGCCGATGGAGGCGAACTCGATCATCGACTTGGCGAAATTGATGTACGAGCGTCGGCCGATGCGCGCACGCTCTGCAGGAGAGAGCGCTCCGCCGAACGCGCGCTCGAGGTTCTCGAGCGTCACGCGCCGCCTGATTCTCACCGTGTCGAAGGCGATGCGGCCGAGGATCTCCCCTCCCGCCCTCACCGACCACCGCAGCGGCAGCACCGCGGGAAGCCGGATCAGCAGGCGCACGCCGGCGAGCTCGATCCGGTGCCTCAGCCGTTTCCAGTATGAAAGCGCCATATCCCTCGGCCGCCTCGCGCCCGGCGCGCCGGTCACGATATCCATCGGGCGAGACGGCTCAATTCGATCCCGACCGCCTTCTCCGGGCAGAGCTCATGGCAGCACATGCATTGCACGCACCGCTCGTGCACGACCCGGTATTGCTCGCCGTCGGGGACGATCGCCTTCACCGGGCAGCTGCTGAAGCACATCGCGCAGCCTGTGCACCTGTCCGTGTCGATACTCAGGCGCAGCCAGACGAGCGGAGCGACCAGACGCGCCAGAGCGCCGGGCACGAGCCGGATCTTGAGGTTGGAGGGAAGCGAGAACCCCTCGATCCTCGCGCCGGCCGCATCCCCCATGACGTCTATCCTGTCGAGATCGCCGATCCCGGCTCCCGTCTGCGCGGCTATGCGCGTCGTATCGACCTGGCCGGGCCTGAAACCGATCGCCCGGGCGAGAACGGCGTCGACCGCCACCGCGTCTGTCCCCGCCGCCAGCAGTTCGATCCTTCGAGGCTCCCCCGAGCTCGGCCCGTTCCCCTCCATCGCGACCACCGCGTCGACGATCGAGAGCGCGGGGGCGATGCGCCGGTACAGCTCGACGAGCATCGCGGCGAAGGGCGCCGGCTTGGGGTAGAGCTTGTGCATCTCTGACTTGCGGAAGCCGGGGATCACGCCGAAGACGTTCTTGACCGCCCCCGTCATCAGGGTCAGCGAATGCGTCTTGAGCTTGGCGAGGTTGATGACCAGATCGGCCTCGAGCACCGGCCGGGCGACGTAGAAACGGTACGGCCCCGCGTCGATCGCTGTTGAGCCCGACGCCTCGAAGTTGACCAGCTCCAGCCCGGCCCGGGCGGCCATCTCGCTCATCAGGGTGTTGTCCCAGACCCGCTGGATGCCGCGGATCGCGCCTCCGGGGCTGTCGCCGACCACCGGCTCCCCTCCCGCCTCGCGCACCATGGCGGCGACTGCCTCGACCAGATGCGGATGGGTCGTGACGGCCCGCGGAGGGGCCTTGGCGGAGAGCAGGTTCGGCTTGAGCAGCACGCGCATCCCGGGGCGTACGAAGGCGGCGATGCCTCCGAACGGCTCGAGCGTGGCGGCGAGCGCCGCGCGCAGGGGCGCGTCATCGTACGAGTCGCATCTGACGAGGGAGACGGCGGCCCTGGTCGTCGGATCCATTGCGTATAGTCCCCGGACTGCTCAGTGGTGGTCGTCTCCGCTCCTGCGCAGCGCTCCGGAAACGGCGTACGTTCCGCCGCCGCATGATTCGATGATCCCCCGCATCTCGAGATCGAGCAGGAGCGGAAGGATAACGGTCGGAGAACTATGGCAGATTCGGACGAGGTCATCAATATGTTTCGGGTTGAGGTCGAGGGCGTCGACCAGGGAGCGCTCGACGTCATCGAGCTCCGCGACCGTATCCCTCCCGCCGGGCTGCGCCCGCGTCGGCCCGTCGACGATCCTGCCGCACGGCGGCAGCGCCGCGAGGATGTCGCCGACGCTCTCGACGAGCATCGCCCCCTGCTTGATCAGGTGATGGGGCCCGCGGCAGGTCTCCTGCTCGACGGGGCCGGGGACGGCGAACACCTCGCGGTTCTGATCGATCGCCCACCTGGCGGTGTTCATCGCTCCGCTGTCGAGCCCCGCCTCCACGACGACCACGCCGAGCGAAAGGCCGCTGAGTATCCGGTTGCGCCGGGGGAAATGGTGCTTCATCGGAGGCGTACCCGGCGGGAACTCGGAGAAGAGGCAGCCGTGCCTGGCGATCTCGAGGGCGAGCGCGGCGTTCTCCTGCGGGTAGGGGACATCGATGCCGCAGGCGAGCACGGCGCAGGTGCCGCCTTCCCCCGCGAGCGCTCCGTCGTGCGCGACGGTGTCGATCCCGCGCGCCATCCCGCTCACGACGAGTATGCCCCGCCGCGAGAGCTCCCACGCCAGCTCGCGGGCGATGATCATCCCGCGCCGGCTGGAGCGGCGCGAGCCGACGATGCAGACGGCCGGCCTCCCGGCGACGGCGGGGTCCCCGTCGTAGAAGAGCAATACCGGGGGATCATCCGTCTGCTGCAGGATCGAGGGATATCCGGGGTCCTCGCGGCAGAGCACGCCGCAGTACTTGCGGGCGAGGAACGATTCCACCTTCTCGATCAGATGCGGGCTCGGCTCTCCGATCTCGCGCCCGGCGATACTGCCGAGCTCGCGCCGGCCCGACTGCGTTTCGAGCATCGAGACGATCCGTGCGGCGCCCAGCCGCTCGGCGAGGAGTATCCAGGTGTGTTGGCTGATTTCCCGTACCGACAGGATCCGCACCCAGCGGCTCGCCGCATCAGAACACCTCATCATCCACCTCCGCATCGAACCCGTACTGTCCTGAACGGTATATATAATATATCCGGATTCGCGAGCCCGGTAAAGCCGCACTTGTTATTCGATGCGCGACAAGCGGTTACGCAATGGATCCGCCCCGGCATTCCGCAATGGATAGCATGAGGGCGGCGTTTTCGGTCGCCGCCCTCACGTGCCGGGAACCCGGGCCGTCACCGTCCGATCCAGCCTGCCGGCTCCGGCCCCGTGCCCGGCTCTGGTGCCCTGTCCGTCCTCAACGGGCCGTATTCTTCGCGGCCACTTCCTCCTCCCGGAGCTGCTCGATCTTGGCGAGCATCTGCTTGCCGTTCTCGTTCTCCGGATTCAGCGCGAGCGACTTCTCGTAGAACTTCTGCGCCTTGTCGAGCTTGCCGGCGACGAGCAATCCCTCTCCGAGGCTGTCGTAGACGTTCCACGATTCGGGGTACATCTCGACGTTGTTCTTGAAAACGTAGATCGCCTCTTCGACCTTCCCGTTGTGCAGCAGGACGTACCCGAGGGTGTTGAACTCGCTCTCCTTGAAATAGTATTCCGAGGAGCCCGACTGCTCCATCTTCTGCAGCTTCTGCAGCACGGCCCCCGCCTTTTCCTGCCCTTCCTTCTTCAGGGCCATCGCGAACTCGACCGCCGCGGAGCTTCCCTTTCCCTCTTCCATGATCTTCTGCCAGGTCATCTCGACCTTGGCCTTCGGATCAGTCGGGAACTCGCCCGCCTCCGTCTTTTCCTTCATCATCATCTTCTTCTCGAGCTGCAGCTTCTTGAGCTCTTCATCGGTCAGTTGCTTCTCGTGCTGCAGCTTTTTCATTTCCTCTTCGGTCAGCTTCTGTTCAGCCTCACGCTTGATCTTCACCTTCCGGACATCCTCGTCGTCCTTCTCCTGGGCCTGGATCTGCCAGATCCCCGAGACGGACAGCGGAAACACGAGACTGAGGACGAGAATGCCTGCGACGATCGCAGACCTGCGCCCTCCGGTGCTCCTGTTCACCCCCGGGTTGAGGATGCACAGCAGCCGGTCCTTGAGATTGGATCCCTGCGAAATCATGACTGCCTCCCATGCCGGTCTCGCCGCGCTGCCGAGATCGGCGGCGATGTCCATCAGCAGCGAAGCGTAGGCCGAAGGCCGTACGCCGCAGCCGAGGACGGCGTTGTCGCAATCGCGCTCGCGCTCGATCCGCAGGCGCCTGACGGCGAGCCAGGCCAGCGGATTGAACCAGTGGAGCACGGTCGCGGAATGAGCGAGCAGCTCGATCCATCCGTCGCGGCGCTTGACGTGCGCCAGCTCGTGGGACAGGACGAGCCGCAGACGTTCCTCGGACCAGGCGGTCGACGCGGAAGGAAGGATCACGGCGGGGTCGGCGCATCCCGTCGTGATCCCGGTCATCACACGCTCCGACAGGAGGACGCGCACGGGGCGCTCCAGGCCTATCTCCGCCGCCGTCGCTCTCGCCACGGCGCGGAGCCTGTCGCCGGCGGGGACCGCTCCCCGCGCGACCCTCCCGGCGATCGCGGTCGTGAAGAGGAACCACGCCATCATGACGACAGCGCCGGCGATCCAGACGAGAAGCACGACCTCGGACCAGTGGAGTCCGATCGCTCCGGACCGTCCGGCCGCGTCGATCGAGGGTGTCCCGGCCGGAGACGGAGGTCCGACGAGGATCTCCTTTCCCGAAACCGCGCTGAGATCGCCGTCCGGCCCGGCGGATACGGGAGCGTCCGCCATCGCCGGCAGCAGGCCGAGGTTCCACATCGGGGTCAACGGCGCCATCGCGGGGATCAGGAGCAACCCCGCGACCGCCGCGACCCAGATCATCTTCCGCGTGTATGCCGAAGAACCGCGCATCATCAGCGTCGTCGCTCCCGCGGCGGCGCAGAGCATCGCTCCCTTGAGGGAGACCCCGGCGATCAGCTGGAGGATCTCGTACCGGGGCATGCCGGCCATGAGCGTGGAAAAGAAGCCGTCCATCTCACCGGCCCTCCTTCCGGGACCGGTCGATCAGATCCTCGATCGCCCGGACCTCTTCGCCGGAGAGCCTGCCCTCCGACTCCTTCAGTATCGAGATGACGGCGTTCGCCTCGGCGCCCTTGAAAAAAGTGTCGAGCACGTTCGCCAGCGCCGTCGTCCGGGCCTTCTGCAGCGGGATCGTCGGATAGTAGATGTACCGCCCCTTCTCCGTCTCGTGCCGCAGGAACCCCTTGTCCTCGAGCACGCCGAGCATCGTCCGCACCGTGGCGTTGACCGGCCTGTCGGGGAGGGCTTCCATCACCTCCACCGCGCTCACCCGTCCGAGACGGTAGACGATCTCCATGATCTGCCTCTCCCGCCGCGTGAGGTTACCGAGCTGTGGTTTCTTGCCCATGAGTCCGATTCGCTCCCTTCGCGATGGTGCGCGGTCCCGGCCGATCGTTCCGGTCCCGCGTGACCGATCAGGCATGCCAAATCTTTCACATGAGAAATATTTAACATCTTTGCCCGCCTGTCAAGGGGAAATGTTAAATTTTTCTCATGCCGGGTATACGGCCTCGGCGGGAAAAGGTTCCCTACCGCTTCGCCTCGATGACCCCGCCGCCGAGCACGAGGCCGTCTCGGTAGACGACCACCGACTGGCCGGGGGTGATCGCCCTCTGGGGCTCGTCGAAGCGGACCTCGAGGCGGCTCCCCTTCAGCGAGAACTCGCAGGGGGCTGGGGCGTGAGCATACCGTATCTTCGCTTCGGCGCGCCCTCCCTTCTCACCCGGAGGGAAGTTGACCGCGGTGGCGAGCAGATCGCTCCCGCCGAGGTATGCTTCCGGGCCAACGATGAGGCGGTCGCGCGCGGGATCTATGGCGATCACATAGAGCGGCTCGGGGGCGCTGATCCCCAGTCGTCGCCGCTGGCCGATCGTGTAGTTGAAGATCCCATCGTGCTCGCCGACGATCTCTCCGTCGACCGAGACGATCTGTCCCGGCCTCGAAGGGATCCCGCGCGCCGCGAAGAAGGCGGCCGCCCCACCCTCGGGCCAGAAACAGACATCCTGGCTCTCCCGCTTCTCCGAGACCGAGAGACCGGCCTCGTCGGCAAGGGCCCGGACCTCGTCCTTGGCCAGCTCGCCGACGGGGAAGAGAACCCGCTCGAGACGCTCGCGGGGGATCGAGTAGAGGAAATAGGTCTGGTCCTTCCCGAGGTCTTTCGGGCGCGAGAGGTAGAGAACTCCGTCCCGCCGCTCGAGCCGCGCGTAATGCCCGGTGGCGATCATGTCGAACCGCGCGCCGGCGAGCTTGTCGGCGAGGAGGCGGAACTTGATCCGCTCGTTGCAGAGCACGCAGGGGTTGGGGGTGCGCCCGCAAAGGTATTCCTCGACGAACGGGGCGATCACCTCGCGCTCCATGTCATCACTCATCGAGATGACATGGTGCTCGATTCCCAGCGCTGCGCATACCCTCCGCGCGTCGACGATGTCCCCGGGGCTGCAGCAGCGCCGCGCCCCGGCCTCGCCCCCGGTCCCGATGCACATCGTCACCCCGGAGACGTCGTACCCGCCGCGCTTCAGAAGGAGCGCGGCGACCGACGAGTCGACCCCGCCGCTCATCGCTGCCAGTATGCGTGTGACGGTGCGGATCATGCTGCTGCAGTATCTCTCCTGTCCGGCTTGCCGGGACTCGCGAGATCGAGCCGCCGGAGGGATCAGTTCACGATCTTGCTCTTCAGATGCTCTATCAGCGCGCTCTTGATCAGCTCCAGAGCGTCTTCCTCCGCGTCTTCGTAGTCCACCAGCCCGCTGACCGAATAATCGGTCAACAGACGGTTCTTTTCAAGATGTTCGATGACGGACCGCTTGTCGCCTTCGGTCACGTCGGGCTTCTCATCGCTCGCGAAGACGAGGCTCTGCCAGCTCCACGGCCTGAGGACGCCTCCGTTGGAGGTGCATCCGATCCTCGTCAGATGATCGAGGTATTCGTCGATGACCCTGTTGTTCTCATCGACGCTCAGCCCGTCGATGGTCTTGAACGAGACCCAGAACGCCTTCATCTCACGCTCCTTTCGTTCCGGTGAAATGCCGGGGACCGGCGGCGCGACGGCCGCCGGCCCCCTTCCCTCCGGCGCCGCTAGTCGAGATAGGCGAGATTGGAGGTCGTGATCTCAGCGTTGATCATCACCCGGTGCCATCCCTCGAGACGGATCGTCGCGTGGTCGGCGTGCCTGACCGAGCCGCGCGCGTACATCTCCGGGTTCCTCATGCGCGTTCCCCGCACGTACGAGCGCATCCGGGGATTGAACTTGACGGCACGGTTGAAATCTTCCTGGTTGTATGCCCGGGTGCCGATCAGATACACCAGCTCCCCGCCGAGACGCACCAGCTCCTCGCAGACGTGCGGCTTGCTCTGCGGCGTTCGCTGGAGCGGCTCTCCCCTGTGGATGACCGCCG
>JAQVGR010000129.1 GCA_028696635.1 Candidatus Krumholzibacteriia bacterium
TGGCGCAATTCGAGATACTCGGATTTCAGCACGTTCCGCAGGAACCGCATGAGCGCCTGGACCTCTTTCGAGGGGCGGTTCCAGTTCTCGAGAGAGAATGTGTAGAGGGACAGGACGGGGATCCCGAGGCGCGCGCAGGTGCGCACCGCCACCCTGACCGACTCGCGCCCTTCCTTGTGGCCGGCGATACGGGGCAGACCGCGCTTCCTTGCCCATCTTCCGTTGCCGTCCATGATGACGGCGATATGCCGCGGCAGCCCGGACTCGCGCGCCAGCGAAGAGATCGCCCTGTCGATATCCGATGTCACGGCCGTTACGTCCCCCGCAGCGCCGCCGGGCGCATCAGAACTCCAGTATCTCTTTTTCCTTTTTCAGGGCGATCGCGTCGAGCTCGGAGATCGACTTGTCGGTGAGGTCCTGTATCTCCTTGTGGTGCCGGTGGTAGTCGTCCTCGGAGATCACGCCGTCCTTCTCGAGCTTCTTGAGCCTGTCGTTTGCGTCGCGGCGCACGTTGCGAACGGCGATCCTGGCTTCCTCGATCATGTGCTTGACCGACCTGACGAGCTCCTGCCTGCGCTCCTCGGTCAGCGGCGGCAGGGGAATCCTGATAAAATTCCCGTCGCTCTGCGGATTGAGCCCGAGCGCCGAGGACTGGATGGCCTTTACTATCTCGCCGACAACGGGTTTTTCCCACGGCTGGATCGTGATCAGCTTGGCGTCTGGCACGGCGATGTTGGCGACCTGCTTGATCGGCACCATCGATCCGTAGTAGTCGACCTTGATCGAATCGAGCAGGGCGGGAGACGCCTTGCCCGTGCGCACGCCGGCCAGCTCCTCCTCGGCGAGCTGGATCGTGGCCTTCATGTGCTTTTCAGTCTCGTCGAATACCTGCTCGACAGGATCCATGACAACCTCCTCACTTCACGATGGTTCCTATCTCTTCCCCGTCGATCACCCGCGCGAGGTTTCCCTTCCCCATGATGTCGAACACGATGATCGGGATGCCGTTATCGCGGCACAGCGCGACGGCGGCTGCGTCCATCACCCGCAGATCGTCCCGGAGGACGTCGGTGTAGGTGAGAGAGGAAAGACGGCGGGCCGACGGATCCTTCTTCGGATCGCGTTCGTAAACGCCGTCGACCTTTGTCCCCTTGAGCAGGACGTCCGCTCCGATTTCCGCGGCGCGCAGGGCCGCCGCCGTGTCGGTGGTGAAGTAGGGATTCCCCGTGCCGCCCGCCAGGAGCAGGACGCGCCTCTCCCTGAGGTGGTGCAGCGCCTCGCGCCTGATGAACCGCTCGGCCGCCATCTCGAGGGCGAAGGGGGTCATCACGACCGTTTCGACCCCGCGCCGCTCGAGCGCGCCCTGCAGGGCCAGCGCGTTGATCACCGTGGCGAGCATTCCCATGTAATCGCAGGAAACCCGGTCCCCCGAATCCCCGCTCAGGGCGGCGCCGCGGAGGATGTTCCCGCCGCCGGCGACCAGCGCCACCTCGACTCCCGCCTCGTGCGCGCACTGCAGCTCCTCGGCAAAGGCGTCGACTCTGTCGAGGTCGAGGCTCGTTCCAGGCGTGCCGAACGTCTCTCCGCTCACCTTCAGCAGCAGCCGCCTGACCGCGGGTCGCGTGCTCATCACTGATCCCTCCAAAAAAAAGCGCAGGAGTGCCGTCCTCCTGCGCCTGTCATCGTGCCGGCAGCGTTCCGGATATCGCTCGCCTCCCCGTTCAGGACACTTCCTCCCCCAGCTGGAACCGGGCGAACCGCCTGATGATCATGTTCTCGCCGAGCGTGCCGATCGTCTCCTTGAGGAGATCCTCGACGCTGACCTTGTCGTCCTTGATGAACGGCTGTTCGAGAAGCACGACCTCATGGTAGAATTTTTCCATCTTGCCGTCCACGATTTTATCGAGGACGTTCCCAGGCTTGCCCGTCTCCTTCGCCTGCGCCTTGTATATCTCCCGCTCCCGCGCTATCACATCGGATGGCAGGTCCTCGCGCCTGACCACGAGCGGCGAGGATGCGGCCACCTGCATCGCCAGATTCCTGCCCAGCTCCTGGAACTGGTCGGTCTTCGCGACGAAGTCTGTCTCGCAGTTGAGCTCGACGAGCACGCCGAGTTTGTTGTTGCCGTGGATATAGGAGAATATCATCCCCTGGTTCGCCGCCCGGTCGGCGCGTTTCGAGGCGGAGGCGAGACCCTTCTCGCGCAGCCACCTGACCGCCGATTCCATGTCGCCGCCCGACTCCTGCAGCGCCTTCTTGCAGTCCATCATCCCCGCGCTCGTCATGTCGCGCAGTTCCTTGACCATCTTCGATGTGATCTCCATCGATTGTTTCCTCCGTATACTGATGCGTCGTCGGCGCGCCCTATGCCGTTGATCCCCCGCCGGCCTCCGCGGCCCCGCCGGCCTTCGGCTTCTCGTCGGGGCTCTTCCTCGCGGGCTTCTTCGCCTCCGCGGCGGCCTTCTTCTCCTGCTTCTCGAGGTATTCCTTGTTCTTGAGGTAACGCGCCCGTCCCTCGATGATCGCGTCTGCGAAGGTCTTGGTGAACAGTTTCACCGAGCGTATCGCGTCGTCGTTCGCCGGAATGGCGTAGTCGAGCTCGTCCGGGTCGCTGTTCGTGTCTATCAGTCCGATCAGCGGGATCCCCAGCTTGCGGGCCTCGCGGATCGCGATCGCTTCCTTTTTCGTGTCGAAGACTATCAGGCACGCAGGCGCCTGGGCCATCCCCCTGATCCCCGAGAGGACCTTGAGGAGCTTCAGCTTGCGCTTCTCCATCTCGAGCCGCTCCTTCTTGGAGAGAAGCTCGATCCGCCCGTCGCGCTCCATTTCTTCCATGTCCTCGAGACGGTCCATGCTCTGCTTGATCGTCTTGAAGTTCGTCAGCGTGCCGCCCAGCCAGCGCTCGTTTATATAGTACATGCCGCAGCGCTCGGCGTCCTCGCGGACGCTCTCCTTCGCCTGCCGCTTCGTGCCGACGAAGAGCGCGGTCTTGCCCTCGGCCGCCATCTCGACGAGGATCTCGTACGCCTTCTGCAGCCGTTCAAGCGTCTGCTTCAGGTCGATGATGTAGATGCCGCTCTGTTCCTTGAAGATAAAAGGCTTCATCTTCGGGTTCCAGCGCCTCGTCTGGTGCCCGAAGTGAGCGCCTGCCTCGAGCAGGTCCTGGATCTGGATGTTCACGATCGCCTCCCTGGTTGTGCCTCCATCCCTCCCGGCGCCTGTCCGATCCCGTCTCCCTGGAGAGGGACACCCGGACGCGGTGGAGGGATGTGCGTAGTGGAACCGGCCTTACCGCTTCGAGAACTGGAACTTCTTCCGCGCTCCCGGCTGGCCGTATTTCTTGCGCTCCTTCTCCCGCGGATCCCTCGTGAGGAATCCCCCCGCCTTGAGCACTTTCTTGTATCCATCGTCGTGAAGGAGCATCGCCCTCGCGATGCCGAGACGGATCGCTCCGGCCTGCCCGGCTATGCCTCCGCCCCTCACCGTCGCGCGGACATCGTACTTGTCCTCCGTGCTCGTCACGCTGAGCGGCTGACGCACCACGAGCGTCAGGCTGTCACGCTGCAGGTAGTCCGGAAGTGGTTTCCCGTTGACCGTGATCGTGCCCTTTCCCTCGGTGAGATAGACGCGCGCCATCGCCGACTTGCGCCGCCCGACCGCGTGATAGATCTCTTTCGCCACTGTTCACCTCCTTCCGGCGTCGTTGGGCCGGCCCGCCGGCCCGCGCATGCCTTCCTAGAGCTCGAGCTCTTCGGGCTTCTGAGCCGCGTGCGGATGGCTGCCGCCCGCGTACACCTTGAGCTTGCGCATCATCCGCCGTCCGAGCTTGTTGTGGGGAAGCATCCCCTTGATCGCATGCGTGACGGCGAACGTGGGATCCTTGTCCATCGCGTCCTTGAGCTTCGTCAGCCGCAGGCCGCTCGGGTACCCCGTGTACCGCCAGTACGTCTTCTGCTCGCGCTTCGCGCCGGTCACGTGCACCTTCGACGCGTTCACGACGACGACGAAGTCGCCCAGGTCGTGATACGGCACGTATCCGGGCTTGTGCTTGCCGCGCAGCACCGTCGCCACGCGGGTCGCAAGCCGGCCGAGCGTCTTGCCGTCGGCGTCGACGACAAACCATTTCCGCTCGTACTCTTCCGGCTTCAGCACCGTGGTCTTCTGCATCGGTCTCCTCCAAGCCACCGCTGAACAACAGACTTCGGTTCGAGAAACATCAGAATATACAGGGGAGTCCCGTCTATGTCAAGGATTCCGTGGGGGTTTCCGGGACGGAGAACAGCCGGCCCGGCGAGCCGCCTCGGCGAGCGAGCCCTCATCTGGCCGTCTGATTACCCCCGTCTCTGTCACGAGGGCCGTGATAAGCTCCGCCGGGGTGACGTCGAAGGCAGGATTGTAGACGGAAACCCCCTGAGGGGCGATATCAACACCTTGTATCCGCGTCACTTCCAGGGGATCGCGCTCCTCGATCGGAATCATGGACCCATCCGGGGTGGCCATGTCTATCGAAGACCAGGGCGCGGCTATGTAGAACGGCACACCGGAGCGGGCGCAGGAGACGGCGAGGCCGAGCGTGCCTATCTTGTTTGCCGAGTCTCCGTTGGCGGCCACGCGGTCGGCCCCGGTGATTACCGCGTCTATCCGGCCCGAGGCGATCAGGGATGCGGCCGCCCCGTCGCAGAGCAGGGTCACCGGGATCCCGGCGCGCCGCAGCTCCCAGGCGGTCAGCCGCGCCCCCTGCAGGAGCGGCCTGGTCTCGTCCGCGAAGACCTGCACATCCTTCCCCTGTCCGCGGGCGGCGTAGATCACCGCCAGCGCCGTCCCGTACCCCGCCGTGGCGAGCCCTCCGGCGTTGCAGTGCGTGAGGATCCGGGCGCCGTCCTTTATCAGCGCGGCGCCGTGCTCTCCGATGCGGCGCTCGAGCTCGAGCTCCCCGTCGTGCAAGGCGAAGGCCTCCGCCGAGGCCGCTTCGCACAGCGCGGCGGCGTCCTCCCCCGCTCCGGATATCGCGCGCCGCATGCGATCGAGGGCCCAGAAGAGGTTCACCGCCGTCGGTCTGGTCCGGCCGAGCAGGTCGATCGCCTCGAGCGCCGCCCGCTCGAGGCTCCGTGCGTCCGTCCCTTCCGGTATCGGCACGGGTCGGCCGGGCTCGCCGTGATCGAAGGCGTACCGGTCCCCCCCGAGTGCGCGCTCGAGAGCGAGCAGCACGCCGTATGCGGCGGCGATCCCTATCGCCGGCGCTCCCCTGATCTTCATCGTCCGTATCGCTCCGGCGAGGGCGTCGACATCGCCGAGATCGAGATACCGCTCCACTGCGGGGAGCGCCGACTGGTCGATAATCCTCACCGCGCCGCGGCGGTAATCGATCGTTTCCACGATGATCACATCAGACTCCGATCACGCTGCGTGCTCTCGAAAGCCGTCATTGTCTGCTCCCTCTCACCGCGGGGCCAGGGCCGCATCGAGCCGCCGGAGCATGCGGAAGAGCAGCGCAACGGGGAGCCCGACGACGTTGAAATAGTCCCCCTCGATCCGGTCGATGAACGCCGCGGCGTATCCCTGAATCGCGTAGGCCCCCGCCTTGTCGAACGGCTCGCCGGTGGCTATGTACTTCCCGATCTCACCGGCGGTGATCTCGCGGAAGAAGACCCTCGTGGACTCCGCCTCGACGATCCTGACGTTCGGCGGCGCGACGAGCGCGATCCCGGTGACCACCTCGTGGTCGCGACCCGAGAGCCGCTCGAGCATCGTCCGGGCCTCTTCCTCGCCGGCCGGCTTTCCCATGCGGACTCCCCCGCACAGCACGATCGTGTCGGCC
>JAQVGR010000130.1 GCA_028696635.1 Candidatus Krumholzibacteriia bacterium
ACATCGTGCACGATCAGCGAGGGCACGGAGTACTCCGACAAGTCGAACGACGCCAACCTGTTCGTCGAGTTCCTCAAGAACTCGGAGCACAAGGTCGGCCTGTGGGTTCTCGGCGATGAAGTCGCGTACGATCTCGACGGATCGACATCGGCTATCGCTCTCGAGCTCATGAGCACGATCTGCGGCGTCGCTCTGAACAACACCAGCTACTACGAGCTGACCGGCGGCCGCGAGGCCGGCGGCGTCGTGACCCCGCTCATCACGGGCGTCACCGGCACGCTGTTCGCTGGTATGCAGTACTACGCCTTCGCCGGCTGCCCGATCATCAACCAGTTCGACGTGATCGAGACAACCGGACCGGGCGCGTACTGCCTGCAGTACCCCGATTTCAACAGCCTGCAGTACTACGCCGGCATCTACACGAACCAGACCAACAACTTCGATTACGCGATGAGGACGGTCTGGATCGGCCACAGCTTCATGTACGTACGTGACGCTGGCACCGGCACGCTGATCAGGAACCGCATGGTGGACGCCGTGTACAAGTTCTTCGAGAACCCGGTGAACACCGACATTACCGGCGACGAGACGCCGATGGCGTTCGGCCTCGCCCAGAACTTCCCGAACCCGTTCAACCCGTCGACCCGCATCTCGTTCACGCTGCCCGTGAAGAGCCACGTGAGCCTGCGGATCTACAACGTTGCGGGCCAGCTGGTGAAGACTCTGGCCGACGGCGCGATGGACGCCGGTTCTCATGAGTTGACCTGGGACGGCACCAACAATCTCGGGTCGAGCGTCGCTTCCGGCGTGTACTTCTACAAGATCAACGCCGGCAACGACTATGAGAACATGAAGAAGATGGTCCTCCTGAGGTAGTACCGGGCAACCGGGAATCCCCTCGAGGGATCCGCTTCGGAGGCCGGGGAGCAATCCCCGGCCTCCATTTTTTATCCGTTCCGCCCTCCCGCCGCGAGAGGCGGGCCCGCGCCCGGGCACCGCCGGACCCGACCCGCAGAACCGCCCGATTTATATTGACATGCGATTTTCCTGCTACATATATTAAGGAGTGGATCAGGAGAGATATATCCAGCTGAAATAGTCCAGAAGAAGGGTGGACATGAGACGCTTCAACTCCAAGAATAGTACCGGGTTGTTTGTGTTCGCCACGCTCGCCGCTGCCCTCGTCCTGCCGGCGTGCCGGCAGGAGCCCGAGCCGCTCGACCGGAACCGCGCGCCGGAGACCTATCTCACCGTCGCTCCGCCCGAGACGACGAACGCCGAGTACCGCGTGCATCTGTACTGGCACGGCGAGGACAGGGACGGGATCGTCCAGCGCTACATCTGGTACCGTTCGGATACCCTCAGGACGCTGCGCCCCGACCTCGAGCCGGAGCTCGATCTGCTCGACTGGAATCCCGAGGCCCGCAAGGAGGACTACCTCAGGGGCAGGTTCACCTCGGCGAGCGATACCGTGATCGTCTTCACCGGCTTCGACGTGACGACCGGCGCGATGCTCAACCGGCAGGCGTTTCACATCGCGGCGGTCGACGACGGGGGGCGCATAGACCAGACTCCGGCGAGGATCCAGTTCTTCGCGCAGGTCAAGTGCATACCCGAGGTCGAGTTCTGGATCGAGTC
Organism: Candidatus Krumholzibacteriia bacterium; assembly: GCA_028696635.1. Classification (GTDB taxonomy): domain Bacteria; phylum Krumholzibacteriota; class Krumholzibacteriia; order Krumholzibacteriales; family Krumholzibacteriaceae; genus JAQVGR01. The sequence continues at coordinate 1,639 of JAQVGR010000130.1, forward strand.
CGAGACGATCGAGCACAGGAAGTACGTCCCCGGAGACCTCGACACGATAAGCATGTACGAGCCGTTCTGCGTCGAGTTCGTCGGCGAGACGTGCAACAATATCATCACGGGGTACCAGTGGATATACGGCGGCAAGGTCCGCCCCGACTACAATAACGACGGCGTGCCCGACTGGTACATCCCCGCGACGAGCCCTCCCGAGACCGTCCAGGTCTGTCTCCCCAACCGCGGCGTCGAGGCACTGCCCGAGGGCGATTTCTACCTGCGCGTGATCGCACGCGACGAGGCCGGGGCGCTCTCGCGCGCCGACCTCGGGAGCGGGGAGTGGGTCTGCCAGGTCGTGATAAACCACGATCCGGACACGAGGATCCTCTTCGGCGAGAACTACTCCGTCGACATGGCGGGGGTGCCGAGGGACGAGATGATCGATTTCGATGACGGCCTGATCGACACCCTTCCCTACAATTCGCGGCTGCGCATGCACTATATCGGCTGGGACGATTCGAAGGACTCGCTCCAGTACACCAATCCTCCGCTGCCGATGAGGTTCCAGTTCAAGTTCGAGCGGTGGGGGTACGGCCTCAGCGGAGGGGTGAACAGCTACAAGCCCGCGTGGATGCCCGAGGCGAAGGCGGAGGACACCAACTGCAACTCCGAAGAGGATTCGACGACGATGAGGGTCGGATCGTACGAATACCTCTTTCTCGCCAAGGCGTTCGACGAGCAGTACCGCTACGACCACACTCCCGACACGGTCCGTTTCTTCGGCAATTTCAGGCCGACGATAGACAATGTGGCGATCGCGTGGGACTCGATCCCCTACTCGCCGACCTACGAGTTCCGGAAGGCCGATTCCGACACCCTGTACATCGGTATCGACAAGGCGATGACCTATCGCGGGGACACCTGCACCGCCTACAGCGTGCAGTACGATCCGGCGACCCGGGTATTCTCCCTCTTCTACCGGTTCTTCATCGTCGCTGGCGGACACGACGACCGGCGGGATCCGCCCGGTTCGGCGGTGCGCGGCTGGCTCTTCTCGATCGACGCGGCGGAGGATTACTACTTCCGCAAGGAAAACGAATACATCTATGCATTCCCGCCGGACACGTTCTACCAGGATCTGACGTTCCGGCTCGTGGTCCCGCAGGATCCGGACTTCACCGCCTACCCGCGGCCCGATCCGGATTTCCTGCTGAACCCGCCCCTCTGGATGGGGGAGCAGTCCCTGTCGGTGATCGCCACCGACCTGCTCAACACGGCGAAGTTCAAGGAAGAGATACGGGGGATCAGCCCGCAGTTCGTGAACAAAGATCCGTGCGATGCGCTGATATCGCTCGGCTCCTGGGTCAGCCAGGAGCGGGCCATCGCCAACTACGCCAGAACCGATACATATCAGGGCCGGTTCTACATCAAGCTCGTCTATTGAGCGGGCGAGCGTGAACCGGCCGCAGGGACCGTCACGGGTACAGGAGGTACAGGGGGAGATGCGAAGGCTGCTGCTCTCTTTCACCGCTGTCGCCGCCGCCGTATCGCTCGCGCTGCTGGGCGGATGCTCCGAAGGCGTGTTCACCGGCGACCGCGATACGAACGATGCCCCGGAGATATGGCTGTCGAGCGGCCCCGTCGAGGGAGATACGACCGGCTACCAGGTCCATTTCTATTGGAGCGGGTGGGATCCGGACGGCCAGATCGATTACTTCGAGTTCGTCGTCGCCGAGGGGGACCCGACCGGCTTTACCCCCGCCGATACGGCCGGTCTCGACAAGTGGACACGCACCTCGGTGCACGACAGCACGTTCAGGGTCCCTGCGGACGCCAATCCGCGCCCCTGGGAAGTGAACGAACTCTATACCCGGTACGACAAGACGCACACCTTCTTCATCAGGGCGGTCGACCTCGAGGGGAAGCGGTCCGTCCCCGCTGACCGTTCGTTCACCGCATGGACGCTCGCCCCGACGGCGATGATCGACAGGCCGGTCGGAGCGGTGCGGACGTACAGCACGGTGATCACCTTCGGCTGGACGGCGAGCGATCCGATCGATTCTCCCTCGAACTCGCAGGATCCCGATTCGATCCGCTACCTCTACACGCAGATCCTCAACAAGGAAGGGATATACGATCCGTATTTCCCGATCATCGCGGACATGAACGAGAACCCCGAGGACTACGAGGATCTCTGGGGGCCGTGGATCCACTATCGCGCGGCCGGCGATTCGGGCAGGGAGACCCTGCTCGGAGACGACGAGATACTCGAGATCAGGAGGAGCTACGTCTTCGCAGTCCAGGCGAAGGACGACGCGGGGGCGGTGACGGCGCTCTTCGACGGGACGAGGAACGCCCGGAAGTTCGGCGTCTCGCCGGCCACCGGTCCGCTCCTGAACGTCAACGAGCCGTTCCTCGGGGGATTCCAGTTCCTCGGACCGTTCATGAACTACGTGACCAGCGACCTGCCGCCGGGGGTGGAGCTCAACTTCAGGTGGGACGCGTCGGCGGACCATTACGGCGGCGAGATAATGAGCTACCGCTACGGGTGGGACATCCAGCAGCTCGACGACCCGAGCCAGTGGGCGGTATCCGCGAGCCCGTTCATCAAGACGGCCGCTCCCCAGACCTTTTATTCCGGCGTGCACCGTTTCCTCGTCGAGGTCGTCGACAACGGCCGGCGCATAACGTACGGCAAGGTCGAGGTCTCCATCGTTCCCTTCTCGATGGAGCGCAACCTCCTCTGGGTCGACGATTACAAGCTCGGCGCCCCCATCCCGAGCAAGATGGAGCCGGGGGAGGCCGAGCACGACACGTTCTGGGTCAATATCTGCCGTCGCGCGCAGGAGTTCTACCCCGACCGCGACGTCTACGATGTCTCCAGCGCCAACGCCACCCCTCCCGATATCAGGCTGATCGGGCAGTACGCCAACATCATCTGGACCTACAATCCCGCCACGACCACGGCATGGCGCCGCATCATCAAGTTCACTCCCGAGAGCCAGGTCGGCCAGTCGGCCCAGCTGACGGTGAATTACATGGCCCTGTTCATCGCCAAGGGAGGGCATGTGATGACGAGCGGGAGGGCCGACCGCGCGGGCGGCCTCTACGACGCGTTCATTACGCCGCCGCTCCTGCCCGCCTCGTTCAAGTTCGACATGACGGGATATGACGGCGATGATACGAGCGGCGTCAACTCGATGCCGTACCGCGATTATTGCGTCAGCGTCGTCGACAAGATATCGGCTCAGTTCCACACCGGGGACGAACTGCCCTCGGGGATCCTCAGGAGCCTCGCGCGCGACGCGATGTCGTATCTCGTGAAGGAGACGGCCGACGCCGATCCCGGAGCGATCGCCAGATATCCGAACTTCCCCGCCCGGCTCGATCTCGATCCCGAGGTGACCTGCCCGACCTGCTACTTCCGGCCGCCTTCGGGCCTGTTCACCTACGTCGAGGTGTACGATCCGAAGTACTGGATGGATTTCAAGATCATTCCGTCCTCGCAGCGGTGCTTCCATCCGATGTACCGGATGAGGACGGTGTCGACGCTGTCGGGTCTCGATCAGCAGACGGTGGCTCTGGTCATCACGAAGTACCGCGAGAAGTTCGAACGGGACATCGCGGAGGGCAGACCGGTCGATATCCTTCCGGCGAACAGCTTCCATTTCGGATTCCCCCTGTGGTTCTTCGACCGGACAAAGACCGCCGCGATTATGGAAGAGATCTTCAGGGAATGGCAGATTCTCGAAGAATGATATGCGCCAGGGCGCGGTTTCACACCTGGGACGAGAAGGAGGAGTAGTGGTTTCCAAACGATGGGTCAGGATCCTCGCGGCGTTCGGCGCGGCCCTCTGCGCGCTCCCGGGAGCCGCCGGAGCGCAGAGCGCAGTCGACACGATGCTGCTGACACCGATGCCGCCCGATTCGTTCTACGTCAGGCGGGAGGGGGGCGACATCGTCATCGGCTGGTATCCGCCCGCCTCCGAGGCGGCCGCGGTCATCGGCTCGCGGGATTTCACCAACTGGTACGGCGAGCACGGCACGGCAGGAGGCGTCGTGGTGACCTTCTCGGGCGCGTACGCGGACGGCATCGATCGGACGCTGATCATCGGGAAGCTCGACCGGACGTCGTATACCGTCGGCACGGACACCAACATTCCCCTGCGCATCGGCACG
>JAQVGR010000131.1 GCA_028696635.1 Candidatus Krumholzibacteriia bacterium
CACGAGCGACGAGCCGGCCTATCAGGACATGGGGATGATGCTCGGCGATCCGTCGTTCGCCGGGCTCCCCCGCGACGCGGTCGGGCACGAGGGGGACCGCATATTCTGCCTCCCGTACTTCGATCCGCAGGGGCGGCGCACGATCGCCCAATGGAACACCGCCTCGCTGGGGACCGATTACCGGATCGGCCCGCGCGAGACGAAGATCGAGACCTTCACCTGGACGGTGCCGGACGACATCCCCGAGGGGACGGTCGTCGTGCGCGCCGAGCTCAATTACCGGCGGCTCGTCGGATCGGTCGCCGAATACCTGAAGGTCCCCGGAGACGAGACGGAGATCATACGGGTCGGCGAGGCCGAGACGCGCTTCGAGGTCTACGAGTACTGAACCGGCCCCGCCGCTTCGCGGCGGGGAGCGAGGGCCAGCAGAGGAGGTCAGAGGTGTCACGATCGAACGGTCGATCCGTTCTACTCGCAGCGGCGGTGGTGGCTGCGGCCGCGGTTCTGGTTGTCCCCGATCCTGCCGGCGCCATCCCGGCGTTCGCGCGAAAGTACCGCATGTCGTGCACGACCTGCCACGCGCCGGTGCCGAGGCTCAAGCCGTACGGCGAGGATTTCGCAGGAAGCGCCTTCCGGCTCGAGGACAAGGAGCCGAAGCGGTTCTTCCCCGACACGGGGGACGACCTGCTCACCCTCCAGCGGGAGCTGCCGGTCGCCGTGCGCTTCGACGGGTACGCGAGCTACGACCACGGCGAGGACGAGAAGCGCTCCGATTTCCGGATGCCGTACGGGATCAAGCTCCTCTCGGGGGGCAACGTCTCGGAGCATGTCGGGTATTACTTCTACTTCTACCTCTCCGAGCGGGGAGAGGTGGCCGGGGTCGAGGACGCCTACCTGCACTTCAACGACCTCTTCGGGATCGATCTCGACGTGATGGCCGGGCAGTTCCAGGTCTGCGACCCGCTGTTCAAGAGGGAGCTGCGCCTCACCTACGAGGACTACGTCGCGTACAAGATCAGGGTCGGCGATTCGCCGGTGAACCTCGCCTACGACCGCGGCTTCATGGTGACCTTCGGCTCCGATTTCGGCCTCGACGCGGTTTTCGAGGCGGTCAACGGGAACGGCATCGGCGCTGCAGAGAACGAGCGCTTCGACGACGACCATATCCGCAACTTCATGCTGCGGCTCTCCCAGTCGGCCGGGCCGGCGCGCATCGGCGCGTTCGGGTACTACGGCGACACCGAGATGAAGAAGAGCGCCGGGCCGGTGAGCGACGTGGTCTACTACTGGGGGATAGACGGGACGCTCGACGTCGGGGAGCGGCTGCAGCTGAACGGGCAGTACCTGCGCCGCACCGACGACAACCCGTACTTCCAGACGTCGGGGGCGGTCGAGTGCGAGACGATCGGCGGCATTGCCGAGCTGATCTTCGCGCCGCAGGGCGACCGGAGCCGGCACTGGTTCGTGCTCCTGTACAACTACATCGATTCCCAGATGCCGGGGCTCGATTACCGGTCCGAGACGGTCTCGTACAGCCTGCTCCTTCGCAGGAACCTGCGCCTGCTCGCCGAGACGACCTTCAGCGAGACGGACGAGTCGTGGCGGATCACCGGCGGGTTCGTGTCGGCTTTCTGACGCCGCCTGGGCGCGGCGCCGAGCGAAGCGCGGGGTAGACGCGGGGGGCACGGACAGGCAGGAAGGAGACTCCATGGCTATTCTGCAGCCGTCCGATATCGTCGATATCGGGATCGAGAAAGAGAAGAAACGCCGCGATTTCTACGCCATCGCCGCCGAGCGGTTCTCGGACGACCCCGAGCTGGCCGCCCTGTTCGGAAGGCTCCGGGACTGGGAAGAGGGCCACGTCCGCCGGTTCGAGAAGATCAGGGAGACGGTGGCCGGAGGCGACTACGCCGAATCGTACCCCGGCGAGATCGGGGAGTACATGAAGGCGGTCGTCGACGACGACCTGTACAGGAATCTCACCCCCGAGTCTTTCGCCGCTTCCGTGAGAACCCCGGCCGAGGCCCTCGACAAGGGTATCGGCTTCGAGAAGGACGCGATACTCTTCTTCGGCGCTCTCGCGAGATTCCTCGACGAAAAATCCGGGAAGGTCGGCGACGAGCTCATAGCCGAGGAGCAGATGCACATGGTGCAGCTGTTCGCGATGAAGAAGAAGCTCGTCTGAAGGGGCCGCGGCGGCGGGCCTGCAACATCGCCCGCGGCCCGGGCGTATAGCGTGGCACGGTCGATCCGGACGCCCGCCCGCCGGCCCCCGGGGCCGGCGGACCGCGTCCGTCACCATTGAAGGGTCCCCCGGACCCTGGTTCAGCACGGAGGTGCGCGTTGAAATCGTTCTTCAGGTCCTTTTTCGCTTCCCTGCTCGCGATCGTCGTGGTTGTCCTGTTCGTGTTCGGCATGATCGCGTCGAAGTCGGCCGAGAAGCCGAGGATAGAGCGGGGATCGTGGCTCGTCGTCGATCTGTACGGCTCGATCAGCGAATACGATCCGCCGTCGAACGTGATGGGAGAGCTGCTGGGCGGCCGCGGGGAGACGCTGCAGCGCGTCCTGACGAACTTCGACAAGGTCTGCGTCGACGACCGCATCGAGGGCGTGATCATCAAGATGTCGTCGAGCAACGGGGCGGGCCGCGCGATGCTCGAGGAGATGCGCGGCGCGGTGAAGAAGGTGCGGGCCTCGGGCAAGAAGGTCTACGGCTTCTCCGACTCGATGGACCGGGACACATACGTTCTCGCCGCGGCCTGCGACTCGTTCTTCATGCCTCCCACTGCATACTTCACCTGCATGGGGATGGCGGCCCACACCGAGCACATCAAGAATACCCTCGAGAAGCTCCGGATCAGGCCCAACCTGCACCGGATCAAGGATTACAAGAGCGCGGCGGAGATGATCGTCCGCGAGGACATGTCGGAAGCATCGCGCGAGAACAGGAACTGGATGCTCGAGGAATACTGGGATCTCTACTGCTCGGCCCTCGAGGAAGATCGCGGGATCTCCGAGGAGCGGGTGGTCGCCGCGATGGAGAAGGCGCTCTTCATGATCGAGGAGGCGGTCGAGGCCGGATTCGTCGATTCGATGATGTACTGGGACGAGTTCAGGGGCTATCTCACCGGCGGGGACGACGATCTCAAAACGGTGTCCCAGGGGGACTACGAGAAGATCGAGCCGGCCTCGCTCGGCCTGAAGGGCAAGAAGAAGATCGCCGTGGTGCACGCGCAGGGGACGATCGGAGGACGCAAGAACCGCGTCGATCCGATGCTGGGGATCATGATGGGGCACGAGTCGGTCAGCGCGGCGCTGCGCGCGGCGCGCGAGGACGACGACGTGGCCGCCGTGGTTTTCCGCATCGACAGCGGCGGCGGCGAGGGGCTCGCCAGCGACCTGATCAGCCGCGAGGTCAGGGTGACGGCCGGCGAGAAGCCGGTCGTCGTCTCGATGGTCGACGTCGCCGGCTCGGGGGGCTACATGATCGCCTACCGCGCCACGAAGATCGTCGCAGACGCGGCCACGCTGACCGGCTCGATCGGGTCGATCAGCGCCAAGTTCAACATGGACGGGTTCCAGCGGATGCTGGGGATCACGCACGACACGGCCGAGAAAGGCCCGCACGCGAACATGTTCTCGCCGTATCGCGACTTCACCGAGGAGGAGTGGAAGATCTTCACGGAGAACCACTGGGCCGGTTTCAACATGTGGCTCGGGGACGTGGCGGAATACCGCGGCATGACCTTCGAGGAGGCCGAGAAGCTCGCGCACGGGCGCGTCTTCACCGGCCGCCAGGGGGCGGCGAACGGCCTCGTCGACGAGGTGGGAGGTCTCGACAGGGCCGTCGAGCTTGCCAGGGAGCTTGCCGGCGTGCCCGCCGACGAGAAGGTCGCGATCGAGCACTTCCCCGAGAGAAAGTCGTTCTTCGAGGAACTGGTCAGCGAGGGAGCCTTCACGACGGCTGCGCGGTACGTCGTCTGGCGGTTCATCCGCGACGACGTTTCCGAGACATGGGCCCTGCTGAACTCGCCTCGCATGCACATGGCCGAGGAGATCGAGATCAGATAGTGCGGAGCGCGCGCCCGCGCCGCGGGGCCGGGGAAAGTCCGCTCGAGAAGAAACCGGGAAAGGAGATCTCGTGCAGAAAAAACGGGCATTCGCCGTTTTCATCGCAGTCCTGGTCCTCGCCGCGGCTGCCGGGGACACCGCTGGAGAGGATAGACGGCCCATCACGGCCGAGGAGCTCTGGAAGCTCAAGCGGCTCGGCTCGCTCGATCTCTCGCCCGACGGGATGCTCGCCGCGATCGTCGTGACGACGTACGATATCGAGAAGAACGAAGGACAGGGGGACATCTGGCTCGTCGACACGAAGGAGGGCGGCGCCCGCCGCTTCACCACCGGCGAGACCACGGAGGGCTCTCCCGCCTGGAGCCCCTGCGGAAAATGGATCGCATTCACGGCCAGGCGCGAGGGGGAGAAGGCGCAGCTGCAGGTGATCCCCGTCGGAGGCGGAGAGGCTCGCGAGCTCACGTCGATGCCGCTCGGCGTCTCCGATCCGGGCTGGATGCCCGACGGGAAGCATATCGTCTTCGTCTCCCCGGTCATCCCCGGGTGGGAGGCGAAGCTCGACTCGATGAAGGCGGAGATCGAGCGGCGCGCGAAGAGCAAGGTCACCGCGAAGGCTACGGAGAACACCTTCTACCGTTACTGGGACCACTGGCTCACCGACGGGTACGTCAATCACCTGTTCATGATCGACGTCGAGACGAGGCAGGTCACGCCGCTCATGCCGGGGTGGGACCGTCTGACCGGCGCGAGCGGGCTCGAATACGACATCGCCCCCGACGGGGGCGAGATCGCCTTCACCGCATTCCGGCACGGCGAGCCGTACGATTCGCTCCTCACCGACATCTACCTGCTCGACCCGGGCAGGCCGGGGCAGGTCCGCAACCTCACCGCGTCCAACCCGGCGAACGATTTCGCCCCGTACTACACCCCCGACGGGAAGTATATCCTCTACGGGGCGCAGGAGATCGTCGGCTTCTACGGCGACCGCGTCCGCCTCGTCCGGTACGACCGCGGCACGCACGGCAAGAAGCTCCTCACCGAGGGGTTCGACCGCTCCCCCGCGGGATGGACGACCGACGCGAGGGTAAAAACCGTCTATTTCGACGCCGAGGACCGGGCGATGGGATCGATCTTCTCGGTGGGGATCGACGGCGGGCGGGTTCGCGAGGTCTTCCGGAGCGGGTTCAACGCCTCGGTGCGCGCGCGGCCCGACGGGCGCCTCGTCTTCCTCCACCAGGACAACGCCGAGCCGACCGCCCTCTATTCGATCAGGCCCGACGGAAAGGACCTGAGGCGGCTCACCGCTCTCAACGACGAGCTCCTCGCCGGGATCGAGTGGGGCCGGATGGAGGAGGTCTGGTTCACCGGGGCGGAGGGGAACCCCGTCCAGATGTTCGTCATGTACCCGCCGTTCTTCAGCGCGGAAGACCCGGGGAAGAAGTGGCCGCTGCTCGTGCTCGTGCACGGAGGGCCGCACGGGATCTTCGGCGACGACTTCCACCCGCGGTGGAACACGCAGGTTTTCGCGGCGCCCGGGTACGTGCTGGCGATGGTCAACTTCCACGGCTCGTCGAGCTTCGGCCAGGAATTCGCCGACGCGATCACCGGCGAGCACGGCCGCAAGCCGTATGATGACGTCATGGCGGCCGTCGACGTGCTGCTCGAGAAGGGGTTCATCGACGGGAAGCGGATGGCGGTCGCCGGCGGGAGCTAC
>JAQVGR010000132.1 GCA_028696635.1 Candidatus Krumholzibacteriia bacterium
CGCACACCTACGAGATCGTCGATCTCATCGAGAAGGAGCAGGTGCGCGAATTCCTGCCGCCGTACCTGCCTGAGATAAAGCTCGACATCAAGGATCAGCACTCGTTCGGCAACCTCGCATCACCCGAGTACTACATGGAGCTGCGCTACATGATCGAGCAGGCGATGCGGGGCTCGATCGAAGTGATAAAGCGTGTCGACCGGGAATTCGGCGAAATATTCGGCCGCCGGTACGGTCTGATCGAACCGTACCGCTGCGAGGACGCGGAATACATATTCGTCACTTCGGGGACCGTCGCCTCGACGACGCGCAAGGTCATCGACGATCTGCGCGACGAGGGTATCAGAGCGGGTTCACTCAAGATCAGGGTCTTCAGGCCGTTCCCATTCGAGGAGGTCTTCGACGTCCTCTCGAAGGCGAAGAAGGTAGCCGTGATCGACCGCAACATATCGTTCGGTTCGCACGGGATCTTCTTCCAGGAGATCAAGAGCGCCCTGTACGGACGGACCGATATCCCCATCGTCGGCTTTATCGCCGGGCTCGGCGGGCGGGACATCACGCCGAAGGTCGTGCGCGAGATCGCCGACAAGACGATCGACGGGACGGCGGCCGAGCGGTACATAAACTGGATAGGAGTGAAGCTATGAAAGCGCCGCGTATTCCGATGCAGGAACTGATGGGCTCCGGGCATCTCGCGTGCCAGGGGTGCGGAGCGACGCAGGCCATGCGGTTCGCGCTGAAGGCGCTCGGTCCCGACACGGCGCTGGTGATCCCCGCCTGCTGCTGGTCCGTGATCGACTGATCCTTCCCGCATTCGGCCGTCGATCTGCCGATACTGCATACGGCCTTCGAAACGGCCGCCGTGGCCGCCGCCGGGGTGAAGGCGGGGCTCGAGATGCGCGGCGACACCAACACGACGGTCATGGCCTGGGCAGGCGACGGAGGCACCTACGATATCGGGCTCCAGTCGCTCTCGGGCGCGGCGGAGCGCAACGACGACATCATCTACGTCTGCTACGACAACGAGGCGTACATGAACACGGGGATACAGCGCTCCTCTTCGACCCCGGTCGGCGCATGGACGACGACGACCCCGGTGGAAAACTACAAGCGCGAACCGAAGAAGAACATGATCGAGATCATGGCGGCCCACTCGATCCCGTATATCGCCACATGCTCCGTCGCCTACCCGGAGGACACGATCGAGAAATTCCGCAGGGCAAAGGAGTTCAAGGGGACGAGGTACCTGCATATCTTCGCTCCCTGCCCGACGGGCTGGAAGCTTGCTCCGGAGCTTTCGGTGCAGATGGCCCGCCGCGCGGTGACATCCCGGGTCTTCCCTCTCCTGGAGATCACCGAGGGGGGACAGAAGCTCTCCGTGTGGAAGGACTTCGAACCGACGCCGGTCCGGGAGTACCTCGAGCCGCAGGGCAGGTTCAAGCACCTGACCGAGGCGGAGATGGCGGAGATCGCGACGGACGTCGAGCGCAAATGGCAGAGGCTTCTCGCAAAGGAGCGGCTGCTCTCCGCTATCCCCGGCATGGACTGCTGACGGCGGCCGTCCGGGGACGGACCGGGCGGTCGATCGCCACGAGCTCGCGCTGCAGGCGCGGGGCGGGATGACGCGCCCGTCGCCGGAAGATCGCTCGAAGATCTCAACGTGAGATCGCCATCGTCCTGCTGAGCAGCCGGTGCACCTTTTCCGTGCAGAGTCGCCGGCGCATCTCTGTACGGGCTCGCCGTCGCCGGTTTCTATCCGGAGCCGCCGCCGCTTCCCTTGCCGCCTTGGTCCCCGTCCCTTCGCTGCGGACCGCGGCTGTCCGGAGCGCATCGGTCCGGATCATTTCGATCCGGATCGCATGAATCCCGATCGCTGATGTTTCTTGATCTGCGAGGGAGCGGATGACCGAACACGCGCTCCGCCTCGAGCCGGTTGTGCCTTCCGCACAACAGCCTGAGATTCTCCGGAGAGCTGTCCCCGCCGAGCGCACGTGGGATAATGTGATCGATCTGGAGATCATGCCTCGAGCCGCACCGGCGTCCGTCGGGCCCCCGGAAGGTGCACCGGCCGCCGTCCCGCACGTATACCTCGTCCCTGATCCTGCGCGGTATCGCGCGCATGTTGTCGGGCGGCGCGGCTGCCGGACGGCGTTCATGCGACGGTTCCTCATCGGGGGAGCCGAGAGCGGATGCATTGCCATTCCGGCGTGCGGGAGCATCTCGACGGAGGGAGGTGCAGCTTCCCGTAGCAGTAGCGGCATCTCCACGGCATGAGGGAGCGCCTGTGCGGGGATCCGATGCCGGCGATCCGGCTCGGGGAGTTCCCGCCTCGCTCATTTTTCTCTGGAGACGGCCTTTCCGCCTGTTTTCACGCGCTTCCGGGCTGTGTCTGCCGATATACTCGTCCATGAGGTGCTCGAAGAGCTCCTCGAGACCGATCCCGGCGGGGAATTTCGTCGAGAGCAGCGCCTTCGTCCTCTCGAGTTTCTCGATGAAACGCGGATCGGCTGCGAACTCGAGCCTGTATTTCCTCAGTACCTTCATCCTTCCCCGAGCCGGTGCGCTCAAGCCGGGAAGAAATCCGGAATCGTTTCTGTTTGACGAGCTATCTTTAATATTATCTTTGAGATCGCTTGAAATATCACTCCCGGCGCCGGGAGTGACCGGTCCTTCTTTCTCGGAGATACCCGTCCCCGACGGGTGGACAGCGGCGCGGGATCCCTCTCCGCAATGGACGCCGTCGGTGCAGCGGGGTCCGTCCCCGCAATGGACGCCGTTGGTGCAGCGGGCCTTTTCCGCGGAGGGGGGTCCATCCGTCCCGAATGGCGGCTCAGGCAGGAATACGCTTACCGGTCTTATTCTGTCCCTGAACATCTCCTTCGGCCGATATCCCGAGGCGAGCGCCTCCACATCCCTCGATGACCTGTTCCGTATTCTCGGAACGATCTCGGAGAAATTCTCGACGGTGAGGATCCTGGAAACGAGCGCCAGGTTGTAGAGCGTGATAGATCCGGAGAGCAACTCTTCTTTCAGCACGGGAAAATCGCCCAGGGCCCTGGCTGCTGCGATCCTCCTCCCCGCAGCGCTTCTCGAATATTTCAGATGCTCCGTGCAGAACTCGAACAGTGAGCAGTAACCCCGCCGAAGATACAGGCTCCGTTTCTCGGCCTCGTGAAGGTGATGCAGTATCCGAACGACTATATTCCGCTCGCAGCCGCGAAGTCTCTCGAGCCTGCGCACCAACGCGTTGTCCGAAACGCTTTGAAGACCGATCGATTCTGATCTGCCGCGAGAACCGCGGCCGGCAAGGTCGCGCATGATGCCATCACGGCCGCCGCCGGCGCCTCCACGGCAGCCGCCTGCGTCGCGGCCGCCGCCGGCGCGCACCGGCCCTGAAGAGGTCGGCATCACTTCGGTATTGAAGGTTGGGATACCGGTCCTGCGAGACTTGTCCATCATCCACCTCCCGTTCACCCCCCCTCGCACGGACAAAGTATAACACGACGGAGCGAGGGTATCATACACCGACTTTCAGGGCGGATTCCGGCATCCCGGGATACCGAACTCGAAAAAACCGGAAAACGTCCCGACGCGCCGCATCAGGGGCCTTGGTGGCGGATTGAGGAGGGGAAGAACGTTTTCTTGGATGACGTCGTCGGATGACATGTCAACAAAGGAATCAGACAAGTATTTCAATATATCGAAATCGAGGCAATGAGAGGTGATGAACAGATAGGTCTCGCGCAATGGGAGGATTTCGCGTCATGGCACAGTCGGTGGAGGAGCTTCCCGCCGACCTGCGAAGTTGCCTCTGACCTGCGAAGTTGCCTCCGGCCGGCGGAGTTGCCTCTGACCTGCGAAGTTGCCTCCGGCCGGCGGAGTTGCCTCTGACCTGCGAAGTTGCCTCCGGCCGGCGGAGTTGCCTCTGACCTGCGAAGTTGCCTCCGGCCGGCGGAGTTGCCTCCGGCCGGCGGAGTTGCCTCTGACCTGCGAAGTTGCCTCCGGCCGGCGAATCTGCCTCCGGCCGACCGGCCGTGGGACAACCGGACGGGCGGACCGGCGGGGCGGATCTTCGGGTTCAATTTCCTGTGCAGATCCCGGCCGGTTCTCCGGCATCCGTCAGCCTTCATTCTTGCGGATTGACAACGGATTACGTGTCCTGTTATTGTCTGGGCGGATTGCATGGGCCGCATCCAGAACGGAGATGCATATGAAAAGGATACTGATCACGGCAGCGGTCGTCGCACTGATCGCCGCGGCGGGATGCCAGTCGCAGCATCCGTCAGTCGTAAAGGTCGAGCCCGAGTTCAATCCGGGGAAGATCTCTTCGATCCTCGTGGTCCCTGTCGTCAGCACCGTAACTCAGGGCGAGGATCCCGATCGCGAGTCGGAGCGAATCACCAACCGGGTACTGTGGAATCTTCTGTCGGCCCGGAACGATTACAGATTTCTTTCACCGGAACAGTTCCGGATCGCTCTCGTATCCGCCGATCGGTCGGAGGAGTACGAGGCGTTCAAGACCGCATGGGGGCGTGACCACACGGTCGATTCGGCGTTCCTGAGAGCGATCGGCTCGGAGCTCGAGGTCGACCTGTTCCTGATACCTGTCGTCTACCTGTGGCACAAGGACGAGGCCGATTACCGCGAATCCGCCACGGCTTCGGCGACCCAGGTCGGCATGACGCTGAGTCTCGTCGATCCGGCGACCGGACGCGTCCTCTGGGAGGCAACCGACGAGAACTTCAAGGAGGCCGTTCGTACGGAAGGGGACCGCATCCAGTCCACCTCGTTCGGGATCGACCGGCGCATCTCGGGGACGACGGCCACCGGCAAGGATATGTACGCCGCTCCTCCGTTCGAGGATGTGGTGGTGCTCGTGCTCGACGCGCTCGTGGGAGCGATCCCGGAACGCGCCCCCGGCGGATCATGACGGATAAAAGCGAGACGGGAGCGGAAGGATGCGAGGCCGATGGGCGGTTCATGCGGGACGCCCTCGAGGAGGGCGAGCGGGCGTTGCGGCTCGGCGAAGTGCCCGTCGGAGCGGTCATCGTGCGCGATGCCGCGATCATCGGCCGCGGTCATAACGAGGTCGAACGCCGTCGGGTTGCGACGGCGCACGCAGAGATGCTCGCGTTCGAAGCGGCCGCCCGCGAAACGGGGGACTGGCGGCTCGACGGATCGACTCTGTACGTGACGGTCGAGCCGTGTCACATGTGCCTCGGAGCGGCCTATCTCTGCCGGATCGCCCGCATCGTCTTCGGCGCTTCGCAGCCCCGCACCGGCGCATGCGGATCGGCGGGAGATCTGCATGAGGCGCAGATCGGCGGCCACCGGATCGAAGTGACGCGAGGGGTCCTGGAGAAGGAATCTCTTTTGCTTCTCCAGGAATTTTTCACTAGATTACGTGAAGCCTGAATGTGAGCGGGCCCGGAGTGCCGGTTCGAGCCCGTGAAAAGCCTGAAATCAGCGGAGAGATGCGAGAGCGGCTGAATCGGCACGATTGGAAATCGTGTGTGGGGGAAACTCCACCGAGGGTTCGAATCCCTCTCTCTCCGCCATTGCCATACGCGCCGTGATTCGCTATGATTCACGGCGGAGAGATGCCGGAGCGGTTGAACGGGACGGTCTCGAAAACCGTTGAGCAGGTTATCTGCTCCGAGGGTTCGAATCCCTCTCTCTCCGCCATGCGAAAATCGCTGGACCGCAGGCATGCGGTCCTTGCACGGGCGGCCTGAACGGTGGGGATGTAGCC
>JAQVGR010000133.1 GCA_028696635.1 Candidatus Krumholzibacteriia bacterium
CTGATCAGGCCTCCCGCCCCTTCCGCCTGCCCGGCGTGCACCCGCGAGCCGGGGTGCGAGTCGAGCCCGGGGTACATCACGCGAGCGACCTTCGGGTGGCCGGCGAGGAACCGGGCGACCTTCATCCCGTTCTCGCAGTGCCGTCCCATCCGCAGCGCCAGGGTCTTGATCCCCCGCGCGACGAGGAAGGCGTTGAACGGATCGATCGTCCCGCCGAAGGCGTTCGACATCTTGCGCATGCGCCGGTACAGATCCTCGTCCTTCGTGACGACCATCCCCGCGACCACGTCGGCGTGGCCGTTGAGGAACTTCGTCATCGAATGGATCACCGCGTCGGCGCCGTGATCGAGCGGCCGCTGGAGTATCGGCGACATGAAGGTGTTGTCGACGGTGAGCTTCGCTCCTCGCCCGTGGGCGATATCGGCGACGGCGGCGATGTCGGTGATCACGAGGGTCGGGTTCCCCGGCGTCTCGATGTGCACCAGCGTCGTCTTCGGCGTCATGGCGCGGCGGACGTTCTCCGGATCGGAGGTGTCGACGAACGAGGCGGTGACGCCGAAGCCCGCGAACTGGTCGCTCATCAGGCCGACGACGGGGCCGTAGAGCGCCTCGCTGCAGACCGCGTGGTCTCCTGCGTGGAGGATCGAGCCGAAGGCGAGGTGCAGGGCGGCCATCCCCGAGGCGCAGCCGATTCCGTCGTATCCGCCCTCGAGGACGGCGACGGCATGCTCGACTGAGCGAACCGTCGGGTTGCCGAGGCGGGTGTAGATATACCCCTTCCCCTTGCCGGCGAAGAGCCCCGCCCCGTGGTCGACGTCGCGGAACCGGAAGGTCGATGTCTGGTAGATGGGCGTGACGACCGCGCCGGTCTCGTCCGGGATGAAACTCGCGTGGACGCACTGCGTGTGCTTCGACTTCTTCCTGATATCCTCCATCTGGGGACTCCTTCCTCCGTGTTCCGTCCGGTCATTTCGTCCTGTTCGAACGCCCGACGCTCCGGCCGATATAATCGGCGATCGCGTCCCTGATCGCCTCCTCGCCGAGGACCGAGCAATGCCGCTTGTCCTCGGGAAGCCCGCCGACCGCCTCCTCGATGTCGGACGCGGCGATGCGGGAGGCCTCCTCGATCGTCCGCCCCCTGGCGAGCTCGGTCGCGGCGCTCGATGTGGCGATCGCCGCCGAGCAGCCGCGGCACTGGAAGCCGATCTCCCCTATTTTGCCCTTCTCGACGCGGATCGTGACTATCAGCCAGTCGCCGCACTCGGAAGAGCCGCACATGCCGGTCCCGTCCGGCTCCTCGAGGAGACCGACGTTGCGCGGGTTGAGGAAATGATCCTGGTATTCGGGGCTGACGAATTCCATGAGACCCTCCGCCGGTCAGTGCCCGCACGCCCCCTGCCCGCCGCCGCATCCGCCGCCGCCGCCGCCCGCGTCGTGGCTGCACGAATCCTCTCCCGCGTCGAGCGTGCCGTCGAGCCACGCGCGCACGACGCGCCCCGGCTCCTCGGCCGGCGCGCCGACGATCACGTCGATCCCCGCCGATCCGAACCGCTCCTTCGCCTTGGCGCCCATCCCCCCCGCTATCACGAGCTGCACCTTCTCCCCGGCGAGCCAGTCGGGGATCGCCCCGGGGGCGTGCTCGGGGGGCGAGAGCTCCCTCTGGCGCGCTATCGCGTTCGTCCCGCAGTCTATCTCGTAGACGACGAACTTCTCCGCATGCCCGAAATGACCGCTCACCACGCCGGCGTCGACCGGGACGGCGACGAACTTCGTTCCCGAGCCGTCCGCGCAGGCCGAGCACGATCCGCAGGCGGAGGGCCGCTCCGGCGCCTTCCGGCCGGCGAGGCCGAGCAGCGGCGCGGCCAGCGCGGCGAACACCTTTCCCGTCTCCGTCTCGGGATGCCCGATCACGTACGGCTCGCCCCCGTCGGCGGCGCGCACGACCTCGGGCTCGAAGGGGACGCGACCGAGGAACGGCACTCCCATCTCGGCGGCCATCGCCTCTCCGCCGCCGCGCTTGAACAGGTCCGTCGTCTTGCCGCAGTGCGGGCAGACGAAGCCGCTCATGTTCTCGACCACGCCGATCACGGGGAGATTGAGCTGGCGGCAGAAGGTGATGCACCGGCGCACATCGGCCAGGGCGACGTCCTGCGGGGTGGTGACGACCACGGCCCCGTCGGCGTCGGGGATCAGCTGCGCCACCGAGAGCGGCTCGTCCCCCGTCCCCGGAGGCGAATCGATGACGAGGTAATCGAGCTCCCCCCACTCGACATCTGCGAGGAACTGCTTGATCACTCCCATCTTCATCGGGCCGCGCCAGATCACCGCCTCGTCCCCCGAGCGAAGGAGCAGGCCGATCGACATCACGAAGAGGTTGTCGCCGATCTGCAGGGGAGAGATCGAATGACCGGTGCCGTGCAGCGGCATCGCCTCGATCCCGAGCATCTTCGGCACGCTCGGCCCGTGTATGTCGACGTCGAGCAGGCCGACCCGCCGGCCCGCCGCGGCCAGGGCCACGGCGAGGTTGACTGCGACGGTGCTCTTGCCGACCCCCCCCTTCCCGGAGAGTACGAGTATCTTGTGCCCGATGCGCGACATGCGGCTCTCGAGCCGCCGCTGTTCTTCCTGCCGGCTCTGTTCGTCCATGTGACCTCCAGTCAGAATCCGTGCCTGATCCGCTCCCGAATACGGGCGATATGCCGGGCGGCGCGGCCGCTGGAATATTCGAAGACACTCGTGCCGGCCGTCCGTGCCGCCCCGGCGGCGGGACTGAAATATGCGCAGATGCCGCATCCCTCACAAGCCATTTTGTCCGTCCGCGCTGCGGTCATCGGCCCCTCGTTTCCGGGGGCCGGTCGGGTCCCATCCCGGCATCCCGCCCATCCTCCCGTCAGCTCCAGTGCCCGGCTACATCGGGCCCCCCGGCGCGCTGCAGTTTCTCCTCCCGGTACTGTTGTATCGCTTCCTCCACGGTTCCCCGGGCCCCCGTCATCACGACGACGCCGGCGGCCGAGAGGGCTTCGAACGCCTTCGGGCCGCAGTGCCCCGAGATGAGGACCGCGGCTCCGGTTTCGGCTATACGCTGGGCCGATTGGATGCCGGCTCCCTGCGCGGCTCCCCGGCCGGCGCTGTTGTCGACCGCTTCGTACGAGCCCGACTCGGTATCGTGCACCACGAAATACGGCGCCCGTCCGAACCGCTCGTCGACGGGGCTTGTCTGTGCGGGACCTTTCGACGTGACCGCTATCTTCATCTCGATCCGCTCCCTTCGTCATTGTCGTATCCGCGTCCGCCGCGGCACTGACGCCCGCGCCGCATGCGGGCGCCGCGGCAGCCGGGCATCCGGAACGCGGGGACGTCGAGCCTGCCGCCCAGGTACGCGGCTATCACCTCGTCGATGCAGCCGGCGGTCCAGGGGATCAGCGCGATGCCGACCGCCTCGATCGCCCGGGCCAGACCGTTCGAGACCGCTCCGCAGATCAATGTCGCAACGCCGATCCGCGACAGCCACGCCGCCTTCGGGCCCGGAAGCTCTTCATCGATCGCAATGCTCTCCCGTTCGACCTCGACGCCGTCCTCGATCCGGACCACGACCAGCCGTCCGGCGGTATCGAAGACCGGCGAGACGCGTCCGTTCCATTCGGGCAGGGCTACCTTCATCACCGTTTCCCCCGCGCAATCGTATGGCAGGATGCATGCCACATGTCGCGCACGGGGACATATACTGTATATCTATTATTTATAATATGTTACTGCGAATTTATTACGAAACGCACATGCGTATAATTGCATATTCGCAATAATACAGGCTCTGCATTATCGTATTCCTGCAAAGGAACGGCGGGGGCTGCGGGCAGCGCTCAGCCGCTGCGCCGATCCCGAGCGTCCGATCTCTTCGAACGCCTCCCCCGTCCGTCCGCCGGGGGAAGCCGCAGGCCGAGGGAGCGTATCTTGCGCCAGAGGGTCGTCTTGTGGATCCCGAGCTCGGCGGCGGCCCGCTCCCGGTTGAAGCCGCTGCGCTCGAGGGCGTCAAGTATCAGCCGCCCCTCGAGCTCGTCGAGGCTCGACGCGGGGGGGGCGCCGGTATCGCGCCGCGGCTGCAGATTCGCCGGCAGGTGGCGGATCCCGATCTGCCCCGACCGGCAGAGGACGAAGGCGTACTCGATCACGTTCTCCAGCTCGCGCACGTTCCCCGGGAAGTCGTGCGCCATCAGGACGGCCATCACATCGGCCGTCACGCCGGCGATCGAACGGGCCCTGAGCCGGTTGAACCTGCCGATGAAGTGGTCGACGAGCAGGGGGATGTCGCCTCGCCTCTCGCGCAGCGGGGGGATGCGCAGCCGCACGACGTTGATCCGGTAGAACAGGTCGCGCCTGAAGCTCCCCCCGGCGACGAGCCGGTCGAGGTCGCGGTTCGTGGCCGTGATGATGCGCACGTCGGCGCGGACGGGGGCCGTGGCGCCGAGCGGCTCGAAGGTCCGCTCCTGCAGCACCCGCAGGAGCTTGACCTGCGTCGCGGGGGAGATATCGCCGATCTCGTCGAGAAAGACCGTGCCGCCGGCCGCGAGCGCGAACCGCCCCGGCTTGTCGGTGCGCGCGTCGGTGAAGGCTCCCTTGCGGTATCCGAACAGCTCGGCCTCGAGGAGGGTCTCGGGAAGCGCCCCGCAGTTGACCGTCACTATCGGCCCGCCCGCGCGGGGACTGAGATTATGAAGCGCGCGCGCGAAGAGCTCCTTCCCCGTCCCGCTCTCCCCCTCGATCAGGACGGTGCTCTCGCTCGCGGCGATCTGGGGCATGATGTCGAAGATGCGGTGCATCTCGTGATCGGCGCTGACGATGTCGTGGAAGGTGCGCGATCCGAGCAGCTCGCGCCTGAGCTCCTCGATCACCGAGAGGTCGCGGAAGGTCTCCACCCCGCCGATCACTTCGCCCCGCTCGTCGCGCAGCAGGGCGGTGGAGACGCTCACCGGTATCGTCTCGCCGTCCGAGCGCACGATCGAGATCTCCTCCATGGCGACAGGCTTTCCCGTCTCCATCGTGCGGCGCAGGACGCAGGCATGCTCGCAGACGGTGGCGCGGAAGACCTCGGCGCAGAGACGCCCGATCGCCTCCGAGCGGGGGATCCCCGTGATCCGCTCGGCGGCGGCGTTGAACGAGGTTATGCGCCACTGCGGATCGACGGTGAAGACCCCGTCGGCGATGCTGTCCAGTATGATGTCGGTGTTCGACGCCATTGCCATCGAACGATACACCGTTTCCGCTCCGCCCTCAAACGATATCGTTGCGAAAATGCTATGGTGCGGGACGGCCCGCCCCCGGCCGCGCAGAGTCAACGGGATTGACATCCCCGGCGGCTCTGCCGTTAAATCAGGGTGCGCGGATGCTCACGGCTCATATCGGGAGGTAGCGATGAATACCCGCGGGGCAGTATCGACAGCGGTTCTGTGCGTTCTCTCGGCCCTCCTCGCCGCCCCGGCGGCGAGCTCGACGACGCAGTCGGCGGAGGCGAACCTCAAGACGAGGATCGTTTCCGCCGTCGTCTATAACGGCCAGGCGCAGGTGACGCGCGCCGGCACGGTCCGCCTCGGGGAGGGGCCGGCCCGCATCATCTGCGACGATCTGCCGGTCTCGTTCTCGCACGCGTCGCTGCAGGTCGCCGCGCGCGGGACCGCCGTCGCGACGATACTGGGGACCGACGTGACCGTCCTCAAGGACCATCCGTCCGGGTCGGATCT
>JAQVGR010000134.1 GCA_028696635.1 Candidatus Krumholzibacteriia bacterium
GCCTTGTACGACCAGGCGATCCAGCGCCAGCCGAGCCGCGTCATCTCCCGCTGCTCGACGGCGCACGAGTGCGGCGGCTCCCGCAGGCGCTTCATCGCCGTCTCGGCGATCAGCCGGTCCTCGTCGTGCACGAGCGGAAGGAACTGCCGCCCCGTCAGCTCCTCCGCCGCGCGGCCGAAGAGGGCGCAGTACGCGGGGCTGGCGTAGAGCAGGCGGCCGCCGGCGTCGATCTTCACGATCAGGTCCGACATGTTGTCGACGATCAGCCGGTACCGCTCGGCGCTCTCGCGCAGGGCCTCGATGAAGTTGCGCTGCTCGGTCAGGTCCATCGCGACCACCGCAAGACCGCGCACGGGGCGCTCCGCGCTGATCGGCGAGACGCTCATCCTGACCGGGGTCCGTTTCCCGTCCGGACCGACGGCGGCCGTCTCGAATCCGGCCGGGGCCCCCTCGTCGAGGCAGGCCCGTATCCTTCGCCGCGCCGCCTCGTCGATCTCGAACAGTTCCTCGATCGTCATGCCGCGCAGCTCAGACTCGGGCCTGCCGCCGAGAAGAGCGGCGGCGGGATTGGCGTATATGATCCGCCCCCCCGCGTCGGCGGCCAGCGCCGTCTCCTGTATGCTCTCTATCACGCTCGAGAGCAGGCCGAGCTGCCTGGAGAGCTCGTGCGCGCTGAAGGCGTCGTCGAGGCTGAGCTGCCGTTCGTAGGTGTCGATATTCTCGGCCATCACCACGACGAACCCCGTGTCGATGTTGCCGGGGATGTTGATCAGCCCCGGGACCTGGCGGGTGGCGAGAGAGCCGTGGTTGTACGAGTAGAGCATCTCGAAGGCGAGAAAGGTGAACGCCTCCCTCTTCTGGACGAATGCCGCGTCGATGACTCCCGACCTGATCAGGGGGGCCTGTCCGGGATCGGTATCGACGCAGATGACGCGCGTGGCGCGATCCCTTCCCGCCTCGAGCAGGGCCGCGGCCGCGCCGCATCCGCTCCCGCAGTCGAACCCGACGACCGCCGTCAGGTCGGGGTGCTCCCCGAGGCGCCTCGATACGACGGCCTGCGCCGCCGACGGCGAGACCGTCCCGGTATCCTCGACTGCGACCACCTCGAGGCCCGGGTGATCGACGAGCCCGTTGCGCAACCCCCTGATCCCCGCCGCCGTGTTCTGCTGGCCGGTCATGCCGATCAGCAGGACCTTCCCGCCCGTCCCCCCGCCCCCGAGCCGGTCCGCCATCGCCTTTCCCATGCGGTACCAGTCGGTCCCCACGTGGGCGAGGCGCATGCTCGACGGCACGTCGCTGTCAACCGTCACGACGGGGATCCCGCCCTTGACGGCCCGGTTGATGACGAGTATCGCTCCCGGCTCGTTCCAGCCGGTCACCATGATCCCCGCGGCCCGGCGGTCGACGGCCTGCTTGAGCGCTTCGATATACTCGTCCCCCGAATCATCCCGGGGGCCGGCGACCGTGATCGCGACCTGGAACCGTTCGGCGAGCCGCTCGAGGACGGGGCGGGCGTGCCGCTCCAGGACGGGGTGGTCGATCAGCTTCGTTATCCAGACGTACTCTTCCATCAGACCTCGGGAAAACCCTCGAGCGCCTCCCGCGCCGAGGCAGGGGCCGTGACAAGCTTGGCCCTCGAGCGCTCCCCCGACTCGACTCTCACGTCCCGCTTGCCGAGCCCGAGCGCGCGCCCGAGGAACCGTTCGAGGCCGCGGCTGGCCGCCCCCTCGACGGGGGGAGCGGCGATCCGGACGCGCAGCTCCCCCGCCGCGTTCCAGCCGACGATCTCGTCCTTACGAGAAGAGGGCTGGACCCGCACCCGGAATCCAACCCTCCCGTTCTCGTGGTCCCGTATATCCTTCATCGGGGGATCATGTCTCGCGGTCTATGTTCGACAGATTCTTCCTGAGCTGCTCCATCGTCCAGCCGGCCGCCTCGTCGGCCTCCTCGGCCGCCTCCGCACGGGGGGGGGCCGGCGGCCGCTGCGGCTGGGCCTGCGGGGCCTGGGGCCGGGCCTGAGCCGGGGGCTGCTGCGGCTGGGCCTGCGGGGCCTGGGGCCGGGCCTGAGCCGGCGGCCGCTGCGGCTGGACCTGCGGGGCCTGGGGCCGGGCCTGAGCCGGGGGCTGCTGCGGCTGGGCCTGCGGGGCCTTGGGCCGGGCCTGAGCCGGGGGCTGCTGCGGGAGAGGCCCGGACTGGAACGCGGGCTTCGGCGCCGCGTGCCGGCCTCCGCCCGCCTCGGTCAGCCCGGAGAGGGCGCTCTCCACCTCGAAATCGCTCGGCTCCTCGACGACCGCGCGCCCTCCGGTCTTCCCGGGGGCTTCCATCCCTCCGGATGCCGAGGTGCGCGGGACCTCGTAGCTCTTCCAGTCGGGCTTCGCCTGGCTGACCTCGTACCCTTTCCACTGATCCTGCTGCGCAACGGGGGACGGCTGCGGCGCCGCGCCTTGCGGCTGCCCCTGGGCTGCGACTCCCGCGTAATCCTGCCTCGCGTTGAGCCGTTCGCCGTACCCCTGCGCGACGACGCGGCGCGCCGTCTCGGCGGGCTG
Source organism: Candidatus Krumholzibacteriia bacterium (assembly GCA_028696635.1). Lineage (GTDB taxonomy): Bacteria > Krumholzibacteriota > Krumholzibacteriia > Krumholzibacteriales > Krumholzibacteriaceae > JAQVGR01. The sequence continues at coordinate 2,547 of JAQVGR010000134.1, forward strand.
CTCGAGGGGAAGCTCGGGCGCGGCGGCGAACGGAGCGTCGGCCCGAGGGGCGTCTGCCTGCTCGCCTCGTTCCCTCGGCGACGGCTGCCCGCCGTCGTCCGCGCGCCCCTCCCTGCCCGGACGGGGCAGTATCGGTCTCGGCGTGTCCTCGCGACGCTCGTCGCCGCCCCAGGTGACCTTGTCGGCCGGCTCCCTCGGAGGGAGGTCCTCGGTGATGCGTTCCCTGCTCATGCGCGGGGCCGGAGCGGAGGTCTTCGTGTCCTCCTCGACCTTCCTGCCGATGGCCTCGATCTCGCGGTCCGTCTCGGCGAAATCCCCCTCGAACCCGTCGACCATTCGCATGTGGCTCTCGAGCAGCGTCCTCATGCGCGTGACGTAATTGTCCTTGTGCTTCTTGAGCTCTATGATCTCGCGCCGCAGCTGCTGGGTGTGGGCGCGTATCGACTCGGTCGCCTTGTCCGCCTCGACCTCGGCGCCCCGGACGATCAGCTCCGCCTCGCGGCGAGCGTTCTCCTTCGCGTCTGCCGTGATGCGCTCGGCGGTCATGAGGGTGTTGCGAAGATTCGTCTCTATGCTCTTGAACTCGTTCAGACGCTCCTCGAGCTGGACTACGTGCTCTCTCAGGCGCTTGTTGTCGGAGAGAACGGCCTCGTACTCGTCGGCGACGGTGCCGAGAAAGGCGTAGACCTCGTCCGTATCGAGCCCCCGCATCGCCTTTCGGAATTCCTGCTTCCGGATGTCGAGAGGTGTGATCCTCATTGTCCTTCCTCCTGTCGGGACCGCGGCCGGTCCCCTGCCGCCCCGGGCCTCCTCAGTGTCGCCATTGAATTGTTACCACGCCGCCGCCGCCGGTTCAAAGCCCGTTTTTTCTCACCGCGAAGGCGATCAGCTGGACCAGCGCCGCCGCGATGAGCGGGGATGGATCGAATCTCAACCCCCCGGTCAGCCGCTTCAGAGGCGCGAGGACGGGTCCGAGGATCCGGTCGAGCGCGCGGTAGACCTTGCTGCGGCGGACTCCGGCGACGGTCAGAAACGAATACAGCAGCAGCACGAACGTCGCCGTATTGCAAAAAGCAAGGACCAGACCAACCGTATCGGCAATAAATAATCCCATAACCATTTATAATACAGATAGTTTCAGTAACCGCCCGGGGGCGGCCGGCCCCGGCGAGGGCCCGGATCCTGCCGCTGCGCTCCCCGGCTGGCCGGTTTTCTGTCAGCCCTGCCGGCGCTCCCCGAAGATCACGCGGCCGAGGCGCACGATCGTCGCCCCCTCGGCGATCGCCGTCTCGAAGTCGCCGCTCATCCCCATCGAGAGGTGCTCCATGGAGATTCCCTCGATCCTCCCGGCGGCGATCCGGTCCCGGAGGAGCCGGAGCGATTCGAACGAGCGCGCCACCACGCCGATCTCAGGAACCCAGGGCCCGACCGTCATCAGTCCCCGCAGCCGCAACGCGGGGAGCGGGGCTATGCTGCGGCAGAGATCCTCGGCCCCGGCCGGCTCCACCCCGTGCTTGGAGGCCTCGCCGCTCGTGTTCACCTCGACGAGGATCTCGGTCGTCGCGCCCTCCCGCTCTCCGGCGGCCGAAAGTCTCTCTGCCAGCCGCAGGGAATCGACCGAATGGATCAGGGCGAAGCGGCCGACCGCCTTGTTGACCTTGTTGGTCTGCAGGGTGCCGACGAGGTGCCATCGGCACGGCAGCGAGACGGCGGGGGCTTTCTCGAGGAACTCCTGCACGCGGTTCTCGCCGACGTCGGTCACCCCGGCCCGCAGCGCCTCCTCGACGGTCCGGGCCGGATGCGTCTTGGTCACGGCGACGATCGCGACAGAGGCCGGATCGCGCCCGGCCCTGACGGCCGCTTCGGCGACGCGCTCGCGGGCCCGCAGCAGATTCTCGGCGATCGACACCGCACCTCCCTCATGCCGGTCCCGTTCAGGCGTGGACGCGGACGAGCTCCATCTGCTCCTCCCCGGCCACGACGACCTCTCCGCCGAGGGTGATGAAGCAGTCGATCTCGCTGCGCGCCGCCATCTCCCCCTCGAGATAGATCCCCGGCTCGATCGAGAAGCAGATCCCCGGGACGAGCTGGCGCTCGTCCTTCGTCTCGAGGTTGTCTATGTTGACGCCGTTCCCGTGGACCTCCTCGCCGATCGAGTGTCCCGTCCGGTGGATGAAATAGTCTCCGTACCCCGCCTCCCTGACGACGCCGCGGCATGCGTCGTCCACCTCCCATCCGCAGACCGGCTCCTTGGCGGCGAATCGCCTGCGCACGAAGTTGACCGCCTCGATCCGCGCGTCGCGCACGACGCGGAAGATCTCCTGGTACTTCTCGGGGGGATCGTCGCCGATGAAGCCGCACCAGGTGATGTCGTAGTATATCGAGCCGGGCTCCTTGAGCTTCCCCCACAGATCGATCAGGACCATGTCCCCCTTCTTGAACTCGTACGAGTTTTCGGCCGAGGGCTCGAAATGCGGGTTGGCCGGATGGTCGTTGATGCCGACGATCGGGATGTCGTGCCCCGGGTCGATCCCCTCCTCGTCGAAGCGGCGCAGGATGAACCTCGCAACGTCGTACTCGGTGAGCTTCTTCCCGCCGGCGATCGCCTTCCCGATCTCGGCGAACGCCTCGTTCTTGATGCGCTGGATGATCTCGCCGGCCTTCAGGTGGCTCCGGTACCCCTTCTCGTCTATGATCGCCTCGAAGAGCTGCACGAGATCGGCCGAGGAGACGACCTCGTGGCCGAGGCTGCGGATCAGCTCGATCGTCCCCCCGTCGACGATCGACGTGTAGGGGATGTTGCACAGCGGCGAGTACTGCATCGCGATCGATTTCGGCTCGCCGAGGATCTCGCCGAGGCGCGTGTGGAGCTCCTCCCACCGGTGATAGAACACCTTCCTGCCGGGGAGCGAGTCGAGCTTCGAGGGCTCGACGCGGTGCGCGAGCCGCACCGGCTCGCCGGCGGCGGGGATGTAGTAGAACCACCGCCGCGAGGTCATCTTGTTGAAGTCGAGGCCGAGTATGCGGTACGCGAGGTGATCGCGGTTGTGGAAGTCGTACAGCAGCCAGCCGTCGATCCACTTATCCGTGAGGGCGTCCTGTATCGCCTTGATATCCATCGTGCGCCTCCGATCGTGTCTGTGTGATCCCGGACCGTCCACGCTAG